>DATGFI010000527.1:0-3773 GCA_035309205.1 Planctomycetota bacterium
ATCGGCGACCGCCGACGCGAGCAGGTTCAGGGTCACCGTCCCCTGGGTGGGCGGTCCGCCCACGGTGACCGCGTAGGTGGTGCCCGAGCCGGTCACGGTGCTCACCGTGCCGCTGCTCGCGGAGAAGGATCCGACGGCCAAGCCGGTCACCGGCTTGTTGAACGTGACGCTGAAGAACAGGGGGTTCTGGTTCGACGCGGTCGCCGCGGGCGTGATGGTCGCGGTCAAGGGACTCTTGTCGAAGCTCACCGAAGCCGTATTGGATCTGGTATTGGAGCTGACGGCGTTCGCCGGGAGCTGGCAGGTCACGGTCTCCGGGCCGGATCCGGTCGGAGTCACCGTGAGGGTATAACTGGCTCCGCTACCGGAAAGAACCGCCGAGGCCGCATTGGTCAGAACGAAATTTCCGGACACCAGGCCGCTCACCGAGGCGCCGAAGTTGATGCTGAAGACGGGATTGACATGGGTGGGGCTGGCACCGGCGGTGATGACGCAGCTGGGATTGGGACTCGTCCCGGAGATCGTGACGAAGCCCGCCGCCGAGGTCTGGCTCTGTCCGTCGGGATTGGTGACGGTCAGGGTGAAGCCGCCCGCGGAAAGACCCACGGTATCCAGGTCCAGGCTGAGGTGCGTCGCATCGACGACGGTCACGCTGTTGACGGTGATATTCTGTCCGTTTCCGGGATTGTGGAGGCTCGCCACCAGATGCTGGGGGAAGGCCGCACCGGGCTCGTAGAATCCCTGGCCCAGTCCCGCCGTTCCGGTCACCGTCACCGTGACGGATCCCAGCCCGGCCTGGATCGTGGCGGGGGAGGCGCTCGTCAGGCTGGGAGGAAGCGGGGCCTTAATCTGGAACGCGCGGACCTGCCAGGCGGTCGAAGTGAGAGGCAACTCCTGGATCGTCCACACGGTCATGTTGTCCGTCGGATCCACCGAGGTGTACGAGTAGTCGCCCCACCGGGCAATCGGAAGGGGCGGCGTGGGGGGCATGGTGGGGGTCGCGATTTCACCCTGGTAGTCGACGGTGCTCTGCTGCAGAAGGGTGGCCGGCTGCGTCACCCCCGGGCCGTCGGTCGCCAGATGGCTGGTCACTCGGGCGCCGATGTGATCGCTGGGGCTCGGGCCGGTGAAGTTGTAGCCGATCACCATGTGCCCCTGCCCGGTGACCGCCAGGCTCGGCATCCAGCAGCTCTCGCCCGCCGAGGTGCCCTGGATCAGCCCGCTATCCAGGAGCGAGGGCGTCGTGGTCAGATTCCCGATCTTGTACCAGGCCACCGCATCGGTGGCGCCGCTGTTCGTCTGGACGTTGTGGGTCGTCCAGAGGGCTGTGCTCCCCCCCACATTCTTGACGGTGGCCATGTAGAGTCGCAAGTCCAGGTCGTCGATCCAGAGGAAGTTCAGCGGCGAGGCGACTCCTTCGCCCAAGAAGCTGGCCGTTGGTATGGACACGCTGAGGTCGGCCGACATGGAAGGGGTCGTCGACCCGGGATTCAGGATTCTCTTGATGATGAGATTGACGACGTTGCTCGAGGACGCGTTGTTTGTGCCGATGAAATAGCCCTCCGTGGCCGCCGGATCGTCGTTGTCGACTCCCTGGGGGGTGTAGATCCCCGAGCCATCCGCCGCGATCAGGTTGCGAAAGGCGGTCACCTGCATGGGTCCGGCTCCCAGGACCGAGCTTTTCTGGACGACGAACCCCGTGGTGCTGAAGGTGGCCCCGAAGACGTTCACGCCGATGTAAAGCGCGTTGGCATCGACGCCCAGGGTATCGTAATCCGCGAACGCGTTGGAGTCTCCCTGGGGAGCGGCCAGATCCTCCTCGAAGAAGAAGAAGGTGAAACTCGAGCTCGTCCCGATCACCGGTCCGTCGCTCACCGCAATATAGATCCGGTTGTTTATCCCCCCGATCCCGTTGTCTTCGAGCGCCGTGATGAACCAGCGCTGCGAGAGGCGGTCATAGCGAATGCGCGGATCCGACATGGAGCTGCCGACCGGCAGAACCCTGCTGAAGAAGACGTTGACGTCGATGGAAAACGTATCGGGCGCGCCGGTCTTCTTGTAGACCGAGATGAAATGGTTCGTGATCACGACGAACTGACTGGGACCGACGGCTCCCATGCAGTCCGGGGGGGTGACGACGGTCGCGGCGTCCGCGGAATCTCCGGTAAAGCTGGTTCCGACCGTCTGCGGGATGCGCGGCGGAAGGATGCCCGTCGATTTGGACGGAACCGACGGCTGCAGCTTCGTGGAAGTGCTCGTGCCGGGCCGGGTATGGCGCCGGGGCGTCCGGGGGGGAGAGGGGGGAGCGTTCCGCTGGAGCTCCAAGAGCTGCGCTACTGTGAGCGTGACCCCGTAGCGGCCGTCCAAAGGGGAGGGCGGAGGCGCCGACTGGGGGCTGGCCGGCGGCGCGGCGGCCAGCGCCAGGAGCGCGATGGCCGCGAATGCTCCAAGCGTCCTCATAGATCCCTTCCCCTATATCGACGGACACGCCGACGTCCCATTCCCATTCCCATGCCCTGCCGCCGGCAATAGTTAGTTATACCTCTGGATCGGTCTCCGGGGGGGCCGACTCCAGGGGTCGAGTTCCAGATTCATGCAATCTGGAACGTCCGAGCCCCATCATCCCTGGGCCGGAGCACGTCCGCAAGACTTTTTGAAACCGTGTTGGAACCGGAAGAGGCCCGGCCCGGCCTCCCGGCGGCGCGGGGAGACGCGGTCGCCGGGGAGGCCGCGATCGTCTAGCGGAGAAGCGCCGCGACCGGCTCCTTGATCGCATCCGCCCAGATCTGATAGCCCTTGGGTGAAAGGTGCAGGAAGTCGGGCATGATGTCCTTCGAGAGGGATCCGTCCGGCTGCTGGAACTTCTCCCCGATGTCGAGGAACGTGACCGACTTGCCGTCGTCGAACTTCGCGATCGCGGCGTTCAGCTCCTTCACCAGGGCCCGGTGCGGATGATCGGGCTTCTCGCCCCGGGGGAAGACCCCCAGGAGGAGGACCTTCGTCGTCTCCGACTTCTGGTGGATGAACTTCAGGATCGCGTCAATGCCGGCGACCGCGCTCGACGGCGGCTCCGGGTCCTTCTGTCCGATGTTGTTCGTCCCGATCATGAGGACCACGAGCTTGGGCGGGGCGCTCCCCTCCCATTCCCCGTTCTTGAGACGCCACAGCACGTGCTGGGTGCGGTCGCCGGAGATCCCGAAGTTGGCAGCCTTCATCGGGCCGAAGGTCTCGTCCCAGATCTGCTTCGCGGCGCCGTTTCGCCAGCCATCGGTGATGGAGTCTCCCTGGAAGAGGACGTCATAGCCCCCCTTCCGGGCCTCCTCGGCGAAGCCCTCATGCCGCTTCAGCCAGCCGCCCGTCTTCGGCGCCGGAGTCGCGCCCGGGGGATCCTGGCCCAGGAAGAGGAGGGAGAGGATCGCGAGGGGGGTCATTTTCATGGGGGGATCGTAGCTCAGGGCCGGTTACAATTCCAGTTTTCGGGGCCACGAACGGGTCATGAACACGCTGCTGGCGCTTCTGGTCCTGCAGGCCGCTCCGGCGGATTATGCCGAGGCCATGAAGAAGGTCGCCGCCCGGTGGACCGGCAAGGAGGGCGTCGTCCTCCACCTGGGCGACTCGATCACCTACGCGAACCAGTATGGCGGCTGGGCCCGCGGCGGGAAGGGCAAGACCCCGCAGGAGGAGGCTGCCCTCAAGTGGATGCACACGAACGACAACAACGACGCCGACGGATGGTTCCTCGCGCGGGTCGACCGGCCGGGGAACCGCTCCGA
>DATGFI010000528.1:0-3624 GCA_035309205.1 Planctomycetota bacterium
AAGAACGAGTTGCTATCTCCCAAGGTTCCCCCCGACAAGATGCTCATCTGGTCGAAGAGATTCATGCTGTCGCGCACGGGCCGGCTGCCGAACGGCATCCATTCCGCTCGGCCTCTGATCCGAACCGCCAGGGGAGCATAGGGAGGAATATCGGAAGGCCAAATCGCATCAGGCCAAACCTTCTTGTAGGCCTCCTGCCCGAGGATGACGGGATCCTCCTTGACGTACATGTCGTCGGGGAACCGGTAGCCGTTCAACCGGAAGGCCTCGCCCACCGGGTTCAGACTGGGAAAGGCCTCATGGCAGGTCACGCAGGAGGTCTTGTACTTGCGCGCCCATTCGGGAAGGGCCTCGGCGCGACGGGGGGCGGAAAGTAGGACCGTTGCTCCCAAGAACATCGCCAAGCCCGCCGTCACGACCATCGTCTTATACATGGCTCCCCCCGTTTGTGCCTTCCGTTCCACCTTCGACCTGCATCAGCATTGCTCACGGGAGAATGCAAATCTGGTGCCAAGGGCATATCCCTCTAGGGGGGGACCCCGGGGTGGCGGAAATTCCCTGTACCCCGAGGAGTTTTCCGCACGGAGGTGCTGGGGGGCATCCTCTCGTCCGCTTCGGCCCGGTGCTCTTGGGCTTCTGGAATCAGGCAGCTTTTCCCGCAGGAGACGAGGCGGCGACAACCACCGGAGTCAGGATGGAGTCGGGATCCGAAGCGAATGCTGCCCTGTACCGGTTGTTCCGACCTCAGTCTCAGGCCGGAGGTCCCGGATTCCCCGATCGCCACCAAGGGATATCCTGAGCCCCGGGAGCTCATGCTGGACCAGGGGGGAGTTCGCTTTCGTGCCTCGCGAGCACTTGCTGCTTGAAACGATCAAGGAGGATGCCCAGGACCGGGATGCTTTCTGGCCTCCCCTGGACTCCCGGAATGGCCGGCTGGGCGTGAACAGCCTACTTCCCGGCGTACGGCTCGGAGTGATCCGCGTGAATCTTCCAGTTGGCCAAGTATTTCTCGGCCAATACCCGGTCCTGGATCACGAGGAGATTCTCCGCGTTGTGCTCCTCGGCGGCTTTGGTGAAGTTGAAGGACCCCGTGAGCACCGTGGTCCCGTCGATCACCATCACCTTATTGTGGGCGATCGCATGGGCGGCGTCGATCCGAGTGGGGATTCCTTCGTGAGCCACGAAGTCGGCCGAGGAGTACTTCTCCGTCCGCTGGCTCTTATCGAGCACGACGTCGACATTCACGCCTCGCCTGGCGGCATCGACCAGGGCCTTGGCGATGGGGGCCGAAGTGAAGGAGTAGGCCTGGACGTAGATGGAGGTCCTGGCTCCCGCCAGAGCCTTCACCACCGCTTCGGTGCATCCGCCATTGGGCGAGAAGTGGACCTCCCAGGCGGGGGCACCCGTTCCCGGCGCCGTCGCCAGAGCGTTTCCAGGCTCCCGGCCGCAAGCCATCCCAAGCGAAAGCCCGACCAACATCAGCGAGACAAGCGCGGCCCGTCGAAGGCGGAAGACCATGTCGCTGCTCCCGAGCTTGTTTTTTGAGGCGATATCAAGCCCACCTGCCGGCGACATGATAGGCCCCGGGAGGGACAGGCCGCAAGCGCTCCCACACCGACCAAGGTCCGCTCGGGCTGCGGGAGGATCCGACCGGCCGGGCTCCGGTTCTTCGAAGCCTCGGCGCTAGGCGGTCCGCAGCTCTTCATCCGAGCCCAGGAGACTTTCCAGGCGTCCCAGGAGCTCGGTCAGCTTGACTTTTAGGGCGAGATCCAGATATCGGGCCGTTCCTCGATCCAGTTCGAGGAGGAGGAGAAGCGTGTGGGTCACGTTGGCCAGGTCCTCGCGACCGCACGATTTGAAGCTGCCTTCAAAAGCGCACGCGATTTCGCAGGCCCGTTGCTGGAAAACGTCCTCCCAGCCTGAATCCAGGAGATCCTCAATCGCAATACGGAGGACGGGAACGCCCCCCGGAAGGTAGACCCGGATGGAATCGGCGCGTGGGGGGCGGGGCGATTCCTCGGGGGCATTGGGGTTGGACTTCATGGGAGCCTCCCTAAAGGCGCATCCGTCCTCCCCGCTCTCTCCCCGCTTAGCGATACATAAAGTATGTACTCTTACCGACTGAATGTCAATCCCGTCTTCGCCTTTCTTCCGCTGTGGAAACGGACCAATTCCCTCTGGGTATCGCCCGGCGGCTTATGTGCACTTTCGCCCCCGATCGAAGAAGGAGGCCTACGAGCCGGGCCGCGAGATAAGATGGACTTCGGCGGAGGGCCGCAGGGGGGAACGGGCCAAGGCCGCAACCGGGCCCCGATTGAACCCCCCGGACTTCCTCCCGCCCCGAGCCCGCCGCCGATCGCGCACCTTTCGTCGGACGCTGCTCCGGATCCGCTATTTCCCACCTCCGCGAGACCTGCGACTGCTCAACCTGGCTCGAGAGCTACTTCTTTCCCTCGGGCAGATAGATGGCCGAACGGTCGAGACTTGAAATCGTCGGCCGGCCTGCCAAGGCCATGGCCATTTCCAGCTCGTTTCGAAGGATGTTGATGACCGCTGTGACTCCCGCCGCGCCCCCCACGGCCAGCCCGTAGAGCGACGGCCGCCCGACGAGGACTCCTCGGGCTCCCAGCGCGAGCGCCTTCAGCACATCCGTCCCACGCCGAATTCCGCCGTCGAGCAGGAGGGGGACCCTTCCGGCCACGGATTGCGCAATCTCCGGCAGGATCTCGATGGTCGAGGGCAGCGTATCCAGATTTCGACCCCCGTGGTTGGAGACGAAGATTGCGGCGGCTCCGGCCTCGATCGCCCGCTCGGCATCCTGGGGATGAAGGATGCCTTTGAGCACGAGCGGAAGATCGGTCGCCCCCCTCGCCCATTCGATGTCCTTCCAGGTCGTCGGGAAACGCCAATAGCTGGCCGGATACTCCGCAAAGGAGACCGCCTTCTTGTCCTTGAAGCGGTAGGTGCGATGCTCCCGGTCCCGGGCTCCCACGACGGGACTGTCGACGGGAATCACGATCGCTTCGAATCCCGCGGACTTCACACGGCCGAACAACTCCCGGGTGAGTCCACGGTCCTTCATGATGTAGGTCGCGTGCCATAAGGGCTCTCGGGCGGCTTTGGCGATTTCTTCGAGCGACTTTGTGGAAAAGGTGCTGACGACCAGGGTGGCCCGGGCAGCCGCGGCGCCCGTGGCGGTCGCCACCTCCGCGTCTGGGTGGACCAGACCGTGGGACGCGGTCGGAGAGATCAGGATCGGGTGGACGAGTTCCCTCCCCAGGATCTTCACCCGGGTATCGATTTTCGAAACATCCAGGAGCACGCGGGGATGGAGGGAAAGCGCCTGGAAGGCCTCGATATTCCGCCGCACGGTCGTTTCGTCGGCGGCTCCGCTATTGATGAACTCCCAGGCCTCGCGACTCATCTTCTCCGCGGCGATCGCTTCGAAATCGCGCAGACAGACCGCTTCCGTCGGCGGTCCGGACCGAACGCGAAACGCTTCTGTTCTCTCCGGATCCGAACCGGCGGCCGCCTCCCCCGGAAGGGCGGCGGCGCCCGCACAGATCCCGGCCGCTTGCAGCAGGGTTCGTCGCGTGACGTGCATGAGTTTTCTCCAGGCGTACG
>DATGFI010000529.1:0-2554 GCA_035309205.1 Planctomycetota bacterium
AGGAATGCGAGACCCCTGGCCATGTCCTGATCATCCCCCGTCCGATCGAGGAATTCAAGCGGGGCCGGCCCCCCCTCACTTCGGGCGGCGGAAGCTCGATCTTGCGCCCCGAGCCTCCTCTCCGCCGAAGCCGATCCGGCAGCTAATCGGGGAGGCGGTTGATCGTGAAGGTGACCTCGTTCTGCAGCTTCGCCCCCGCGGCGCTCCTGAGCGAATACTTCACGATCAGATTCGTCACCGGCCGCAGTCCGGGTATCCCGAGCGACACGGTCTTTCCATCGTCGCTCAGCTCGGCCGTCGAGATCGCGACGGATTGCCGGCCCCGCCGCGTGCGATCGAGCGGGCTGAACTCGGGCGAGCCGTACTCAGGAGTCGATTCCACCTGGAACCAGACCGCCGAGTAACTGTCCGGGTCCGCCGCGATGGGGCGATCGAGCGGATCGCTGAAGCTCAGGTCGATGCCCGCCTTTCGGACATTCCAGCTCACCGGGAGGTTGACCGGTTTCCCGGTGTACCGGACCCGCTGGAGACAGCCGTCCTTGACCGCGGTCGTCTGCCATCCCCTCAACCCCGCGACGTAAAGCTGTCCGTCGGCCGGATTGAATTGCGCCCTCATGATCCCGCTGGCGAATCTGAGGGGGAATCGCACGGCTCCCCCCTGCGTGCGGTCCCGATCCAGGAGCGCCAGCAGCAGGCGGCTCTGGCCGTAGGACGTGTGAAGGAGCGAGCCCTTCAGGGGGCCCCAGCGATCGCCCGGCACCCAGACCTGTCCTCCGGAGGAGTTGTCGAAGTCCATCGGCAGCCAGCACAGCGCGGGCTCGCGCGGCAGCGACTTCGTCTCGGGATGCTTGTCCATCAAGAATCCGTAGAACCCGCCTTTGCGGACGTGCACGATCGGGCAGCTTCCCATGTAGTTTCCCTGCTGATCGGTCGCGGTGATGAAGCCGTCAGGTCCCACGCAGACTCCCAACGGCGAGCGGAAGCCGGTGGCGAAGATCTCCAGCGCGGAGCCGTCCTTCGGCAAATGGAAGATGCATCCGGTGTGGGGCGTCGCGCCGCTCCCCTGCGTCCCGGCCTTCCCGAAAAAGAAGTCTCCTTCGGGCCCGACCTGCAGGTCCATCGCGTACTCCCCGCTGCTGGCGCCGACCATGACATCGTTGTTGAAGTTCTCGTAGAAATCGGCTTCGCCGTCTCCGTTGAGGTCGTGCAGCCGCGTGATCTGGTCGCGCCCGAGGACGTAGATCTTCCCCTCGACGATGCGCAGCCCCAGCGGCTGCTGCAGACCCGTTGCGAAGCGCTTCCAGGACAGCTTCCGGAGCGACGCGTCGATGCCCGACACGATCCAGACGTCGCCGTCGAGGGTCGCCACCGCTGCGCGGCCATCGGGGAAGAAGTCGAGCGCCACCAGCCGCATGTAGGAGTTCCAGGGGTTCTCGTAGGGCACCGTCAGCGTATCGACCTGGAACGCGCCCGGCTCCGTTCCGAGAGCTCCCTGCGTTTCGACCGGCGTCGTCCACCGCGGGGGTCCGCCCTTCGTCAGTTCTTCCAGGTCCTCCGGATCTCCGACCTGGGCCTTGGGCATGGAGACTTTGAAGGTGCCGGGCCTGGAGAGCTCCAGCTCGAGCCGCCCCTCGCGCTTCCGTAAAGTCGCGCCCTCGCCGATGACTCCCGCGTCGATCCGGTCGGGCGCCAGCAGCACCGTCATCGGGACATCGACGCGAGACACCTGAAGGGTCCGTGTGAACGATCCGTTCTCGTGGCCGTGGAGCTCCAGGACATTCGCGTTCCCCACGGTGTACGAGAGGATCGCCCTCTTGCCGTGCAGGTAGATCCCCTTCCAATGGCCGCGCTCCCGAGGCAGGGGACCGTAAGGCTGCGGTCGCGGGTCCTTCGGGTCGCCCCAGCCGGGGACGGCTGGATTGGTGAGGACCAGGGAACCTCCGACGCGGGGCAGGCCCGAGACTCCGTCCTTCTCGGTCGGGAAGTTGAGGAAGGCGCCGGTCCAGGCAGCAGCGACGCGAAGGAGCTGCGGGTCGAAGCAGACCGTGGCATCGGGCGCAATACGGAGGAGCTGCCCCGAAAGGGCGACCGGCGCGCCGGAAGGGCCGACGATGCGGGAGAGGAACGGCCCGAAATCGATCGAGGCGTAGCGGCCGGGCTTCGGCGCGGCCGCCGGCTGCATGGGCGGCGCAGTCCGCTTCACCCACGCGTCCCGGTCCCAGTCCGTCTTGTCAGCACCGGGACGATGGAAGAGGTAGCTCGCGGGCAGAATCTGCCGCGAGCCGCTGGGGATTTTCCACTGCAGGTTCACGCCGGCGACGCCGTCCGCCTGGAAGTACTCGAAACGGAGGTCATGGTTGCCGGCCTTCAGCGTCAGCCGGTCGGCCTTCTGATCCATCGCGCGGCCGTCGGCGTTGTCGACCACCAGCTCCCGGTCGACATAGAGTCGGCAGCCATCGTCCGATTCCACGTAAAAATTGTAGAGCCCGTCCTCCGGGCAGCGGAGTATCCCGGTCCAGCGCGCGAAGAAATTCTCGCTGAGCTTCGTGCCGTG
>DATGFI010000530.1:0-2828 GCA_035309205.1 Planctomycetota bacterium
GACGTCATGATGCCCGGCCTGGACGGATTCGCCCTCTTGAAGGCGCTGCGGACCGACGAATTGACGAAGGGAATTCCGGTGATCCTCCTGTCCGCTCGGGCAGGGGAGGATTCGCGGATCGAGGGGCTGGACTGGGGGGCGGACGACTACCTGGTGAAGCCGTTCTCGGCCCAGGAACTGGTGGCCCGAGTCCGTTCGCATTTGAAGCTTCGGGCGCTCCGGAAAGAGGGCGAAGAACTCCTTCTCACGGCGCTCGATGCGGCGCGGATGTTCGCCTGGGAATGGGATCTTGAAACCGGTAAAGCGACGGGCTCGCCGAGCGTCCGGGAGATCGCGGGGACTCCCCGGGTCCTCGAGGTGGAGGAGGTGTTTTCCAGGGTCCATCCCGAGGACCTGCCCGGACTGAGATCTGCGATCAATGAGGCCCTCGCGGAAGGCGGAAGTTTCATCCAGGCGTTGCGTTTCAAGCACGCGGATCGGGGGGACTGGGTGGACCTGGAGGCCCATGGCCGGGTGCGCTTCGACGCCTCGGGCAAGCCGCGATCCATGGTCGGGATCGCCCTGGATGTCACGAAGCTCAAGCGCGTGGAATCCGAGATCCGCCAGCTGAACGCCTCCCTGGAGCTCAAGGTCGAGGAACGGACGGAACGGATGAGGGAGGCCCTGCGCGAGCTGGAGACCTTCGCCTCGACCGTGGCCCACGATCTCCGCAGTCCGTTGCGCGCCATGGTCCAGCTGAGCGAGGTCCTGGTAGACGATTTCTCGCCGAACCTGGGTGCCGACGGCCGGGACATTGCGCAGCGCATCGCCTCGGCGGCTCTCCGCATGGATCATCTGACGAGCGATCTTCTCGAGTACAGCCGCGTGGCCCGTGCCGACGTGGCTCTGGGCCCGTTGAGCGTGGAAGGCCTGGTGGGGGAGGTGCTTGCGGGGCTCGAACCGGAGATCACATCGAAAGGGGCGACGGTGGAGTCGGAACTCCAGGGGGTCGAGGTTATAGGCAATCCGTTCCTGCTCGGCCAGGCGCTAACCAACCTGCTGGCCAACGCGGTGAAGTTCACCCGGCCCGACATTGCGGCGAGGGTCCGCCTCCACGCCCAGCGGCAGGGGTCCCGCGTCCGCCTCTGGGTCGAGGACAACGGGATCGGGATCGATCCTTCCCACCGTCCGAGGCTCTTCCGGGTCTTCGAACGGCTCGATCCGGGGGGGCCGTATCCGGGGACGGGCATCGGCCTGGCGATCGCCCGGAAGGCCGTCGAGCGGATGAACGGCACGATCGACCTGGAAAGCGAAGTCGGGATGGGAAGCCGGTTCTGGATCGAGCTTCCGGCGGCGACGGATTCATGAGCGGCCCCCGGGCGCGGATCCTGGTCGTCGAGGACAGCGAAGACGACATCTTCTTCCTGAAACGCGCCTTTCGAAAGGCCGGCGTGAACGTCCTGGATCGAGTCCTCAGCGATGGCCAGTCGGCGCTCGATTTCTTTGCGGGCCGGGGCCCCTACGCGGACCGATCCGTCTACCCGCTCCCCACGCACATGCTCCTGGATCTCAAGGTCCCCAAAGTGAATGGCCTGGAGATCCTGGACTGGATCCGGAGGCACGAAACGCTTTCGGCGCTTCCTGCGGTGGTCTTGTCGTCCTCGGGAGAGCGGGACGACCGGGACCGGGCTGTGCAGCTGGGGATCGACGGCTACTTCATCAAGCCCTCGCGAGGGGAACAACTCCTGGACATCGTCCGACAGATCGATGCGATCTGGAAACTGTCGGGGATATGAAAAAGGCGAGAGTCGGTGCCCGGCTTTCCCTGCGTCTACTGCGAAGGGGTGGTAGCCCCTTCCCTTTAATTCCGGAAAGCCAAGTCCGGCTCCCGCTCTGACATGGAGCCTGAAAACCGCCTCCGGTGACGCGAAAAGCACCGAGCTGCGTCTTGGGGCCGGGAACTGGATCCTTCGAGCTCGCCGGCCGGAAGCGGCCCCAGAAGCATCCCCGCCCCCGAAAAAGAGGGCGAGAGTCGGTGCCCGGTTCTCCGTTTGTCCTTCTTCAGGGGAGTCCCTTGGGTCGTACTCCGGAGTTCCAGGTCCGGCTCTCGCTACACTGACGAGCCCGAAGTCCCCGACGCGTGATGGGATCTGACCGCGGAGCGCAATAACACCCCTTGGGGCCCCGGATCGGCCAGGCATGCCGGAGTGTCGCATTCCACCGAACCTCAAGCTCGACCGTCCCCAGTCTCGGACGGGGCCGACGGGCGTTCGCCACCTTCTGAGTTTCCGAGAGATGGAGTGGAGGGTTCCTATGGCCGACTCAAAGCGCTCCCAGGCCGCCCGGAAAGCAGCGCGGACGAAAGGTCCCCGCCGGATGGCCGAGGCGGGCCTCAAGGCTTTGTCCCATTTTGCGACCACTACCGTGGGCCATGAGGCGATGGCCCGGCAGGGCCGCGGCGCCGCCCGCACCCGGTCGTCTGCGGACCGGTCTGCCGCCGCCCGGAGAGGCATCCGGACCAAGGGATCCGTCGCCCGGCACTCCGCCGCCGTCAAGGCCGCACGGTCCCGAAAGAAGTCCTCGTCATGATCCTCGCCATCACCGGCGCCACGGGATTCGTGGGCCGGGCGCTTTCGGTCAGCGCTGAGCGCGCCGGTCACAAGATCTTGCGCCTCAGCCGCTCCGGTCAGGGAGACCGCCGCTGGAATCCGATGACCGAGCCTGCACCGGTGCGTGGCGCTGACGCCGTCGTCCATCTCGCGGGGGAGAACCTGGCCGACGGACGCTGGACCCGCGAGAAGATGGCCCGGATCCGGGAGAGCCGGGTCACCGGAACCCGCAACCTTGTC
>DATGFI010000531.1:0-4244 GCA_035309205.1 Planctomycetota bacterium
CCAAGCCAGTCGTTGAATTCCTCGTCTGCTCGGACCGGGTTCTGCACGCGGCGTGTTCGGTATTCCTGCCAGAGACGCGTCGCCGCTTCATACACACGCTCGCAGTGTTCCCGGACGAGGATCGGTGTCGGAAGGCGGGAACTATCCGGGCCTCCGTCCTCGTAAGGGATATCTCCGCAGCCAAGCAATCGGGGACTTTCTTCTCCCCACACGATCCGTTCCGCGAGCAGGCCCAGAGGATTCAGGATCTTCCCCAGGTACACCTGACCAAAGCCGCCCTGTGCCAGCGGAACCGGTGCAAGAACTGCGATCCCTTGCTTGAGGAGCAAGGGCTCTACGCTCGCTTCAGACCGAGTCATCGGCTCCAGAGGATTCCTATCCTCAGGGACGACGCTCAACATTTCTGGCATGAAGCCTCCGGGAGCCGCACACTTTCAGGTCGGACGCCTTTCGAGGCCGAAAGCTAGGTGGAAGGGTGCTCGGGTCCGAACTGTGGGCAATCGACCCCTCCCCCCGACCGGCGGAAGCACCAGAGTACTAAAGCCGATCAGGCGGTTCCACATCCTTTCTTCCAACCCAGCGTGGTAGATGTCCCGCCCTTTCGTTCCTTCCAGGTCCTCCAAACGGCCAAGTTCCTCCGACAAAGGATAAACAAAAGAGGAGGGAGCCGTACGGCCGGCTCCCTCCTCGGGGCATTCCTCAAGTTTCCGCGGGGTTACTGCTTCTCCTTCTCGCCGATGACGTGGTCGAGCATCTTTTTCTGGTCGGAAGTGCAGATCTCCTTGAGCTTACCGACGATCTCGCTGCGGATTTCCGCCTTCTTCTGGGCGTCGCCCTTCTCTTCCACTTCCTTGGCCTTGTCCCTGTACTCTTCGTAGATCGTCTCGACCTTCTTCGTCTGGATTTCGGAGAGCGTCAACTTCTCCTTCAGCACTTCCACCGAAGGCAGCCCCAGCGGTCCGGGCGCGCGGGTGTCTGCCACTGCCACGCCACCCAGGAATGCGAGCGCCACTACGGCCGCCACTCCCATCAGTGTGATCCGATGCATACCTTCCTCCAGTAATAAAAGGTCTTCACCACTGTGGCGATCTTTCCGACCAGGTTGGCCCCGATCAGTCGTTGCCTCGCGGGGTTCTCCCCATCGGGGCTTGCGGCTCGCCACATTTCCGTGGGCGTACTTACGACAACCCGCTGAGGGAATAACGGAGATTTAGAAAGATCCTGAAGTCGTTCTTTACCGCCCGAGGGGATTCGGCCCCTGCTCCGTCCTTAGTCGCCGTGGTCATTGAGGCGAAGCCCGTCCTGTGGGACGGACGGACGTCCAAACTGTACGAAAAGCGCGGTGGCGTCGTCTCTCGTGCCACTATCCCGAGCGGCGAGGACCAGCTTCCGGGAGACCGATTCGGCAGATCCGCAGCGCGAGGCCACATCCGCAAGATCCTGATCTGTGAGAAGGTCGGTCACTCCGTCGGTCACTAGGAGCAAGGCGTCACCGGATTCGAGGGGTGTCGACGTGACCTCGGCGACTGGGAAACGATCGAGGCCGCCCAGGTGATTCCAAAGAATATGTCTGTAGCGCGACGAATGGGATGCCCCCGGAAAGACCAGTCCTTTCATCCGAAGTTGCTGCTCGACCGTATGATCGATGGTGAGCCGAGTCAGGCGACCGTTTCGGAGGCGGTAGCCACGGCTGTCGCCAGCATGAACAACATAGGCGCGTGGCCACAAGACCAGGGCGGCCGTCAAGGTCGTGCCCATGCCGGTATATCCAGGGCGGCATTTACCCTCCGCCACAATGTTAAGATGGGCCTGGATCATGGCGCTTTTCAACAGTCCTTCCGGCTCCTCCGTAGATCCCCGATCTGACGAGAGCTTGAGGAATTGAGACATCGAGTCGATTGCAATCCGACTCGCATGCTCACCAGCGGCTTCGCCGCCCAAGCCGTCGGCCACCGTGAGGAAAAGGGCCTCACGATTGCTGACGCTGAATGAGAAGATCAAGCGGATGGACCCGTACTGATCTTCGTTGATGGCGCGCGAGCTACCCTTCAGCGAGAATCCCTCGCAGTGAAACGGAATGCCGAAGCCACAAGACGAACGGTGTACGGGACCTTGCTGTCCACTGCGCTCATCCAGGAGATGCGGGGTGAACGAAAGCCGCTGGGTCGTCATGAACCCTCCGACGGATGGAACTACGGCCGCCCAAAGGAATTAAGACCTTTCCTCGCCGTGGTCACTGGGTTCGAGACGAGGTGCCACTGTTTTTAACCATCCCCCGGTGCGGCCCGCAAAATCGGACCCTGGGCAGGGCCCTGTTTCTCCCCGAATAGGGCCGCTCCGGAGGCTCGGCATGTCGGACGATCAAGGACTGACGATGTGCCGTCAACCAACCTGGAATCGTGCACGTGCATTTCAAGACACGCTGAGCGCTGGGTCATTCGGAGAGGCGGAGGTTACGATTCGGCGACGGGCCTGTCGATTCGCCGCCAATGCGTGAAACGCGAGCGGAGGCATCGACCTTCGGAGCATTGACTGGTCCGAATTACGGAACCGGCAGCAGCTTTCCAGCCTCGAACAACAGTTCCGGACCACCCGGGCCAGTTCGTCGGCTTCGAAGGAAGTTGTTGCAGCGCGGGATCGAAGACCGTCGAGGTGCGGTCGCAACGCTACCGGGCGCGCCGTGGAGGAACAAAGGAGAACGGGAACCCCGCTTTATTTCTGTCACCGAGCCATCCAGAGGTCGTACATTCTCGCGGATGCATGAGGTATGTGCTTAGGGGAGGCACTATGGCCTGGCAAGAAGGCCCCGGCTCCCGCAAGCCCCGAGTCGTTTGCATCGACGATGATCCCGAAGTGCTCGCCTCCTTGAAGAGGCTGTTCCGAAGAGAACCCTACGAATTCCTCCTGACTGAGCATCCGGCCCGGGTCCTCGAATGGATCTGCGAGCAGCCGGTCGACCTCATCATAGCGGACCAGCGCATGCCCGAAATGGATGGAGTGAGTCTTCTTGAAGTCGTCCGGGACTATTCACCGGACACCGCATGCCTCATCCTGAGCGGTTTTCCCGATACCGCGGTCATCGTGGAAGAGAGCGGACTTAGCATTGAACGGCTGGTTTCAAAACCGTGGGACAACGAAGACCTCAGGGAGTCGATCCATAGACTCTTAGACAAGCGTGGGAGCTACGGGAATCGGGACGGGCAGTGCCGTGACACGCTGAGTTTCACTACCCCGGCGCCCGCGCTTGAGGGGATTCGGCAAATGCCCGCTTGGATCCGAATCGACTGTTCTGGCAAGAACGCCCGCGCAGTAGCCGCCCAGGTCCTTGCGATTTGTGAGCAGGCTCCTACCGACGGAAAGCGACCCAAGGTCGTTCTCGAAAATGTACGCCGTCTGGATGACTCGCTCTCGAGGCTCCTTAAAGGCTTGGCCCGAGCGGTTGCCTGGTTCCATCTGCCGATCGATCTCAGGGACGAGTCTGGATGTATTGGCGCGTTCCTGGACGCGATGACCGGTCGTCTGCGGGTCCGAGGGCGCAGCGTCCGCCACACGGCCCCCTTTCCAGGACGTTGACGTTTGAAGCGTGCAGGGAGGTTCCTCTTGGACTGGGCACTGAAGAGCGAAGTGAAGACGCTAGAAGGCCCCGTCCCGCCGCGCTCGTAGCTCGCCATCCTTCGAAAAGAAGGATCAAGAGGTTCTGGATCGCAGGACCTTCGATGGAGCGTTACCCAGGGCTCCATCCATTCCTCGACAGGATTCGGTCGGACTTGTAGCTTGCTCCGACCCTGAAAACGTTCACCGTACAACTTGAGAGACACCATGAGGAGGCAACCTTGTCCCATTTTGGAGAGTTGGTCAAGCAATTGAGGAAGGAAAAGGGTTGACCCTGGAGTTCGTGGCCAAGAAACTCGGCTCGCACAAAGGGTATGTCTCCGGCATCGAGAATGGCAAGGTCAACCCTCCTTCAGTGGCGCTCATCAAGAAGTTTTCCAAGCTCTTCGGTCAAGACTCGCGGGCCCTTGCGCGCTTAGCCTGGGTGGACAAGGCGCCGGAGATCCTCCGGGAAGATGCGGAGAGGTTCCTCAAATGGTGTCAGGCTAATGAGCAACCAGCGCACCACTCTGGCGACAAGGGCGGTTACCCGGAACTCCCCACGGAACCTTCCCAAACGGAGTGACATCGTGCGAGCAGGTTCGGCCTGCGGTATCGAAGCCCGTCAAGGTGCGGCTGCAAGTCCTCCGGAT
>DATGFI010000532.1:0-2740 GCA_035309205.1 Planctomycetota bacterium
CAGCTTCCGTCGGGGGCCTGAGTGCCGACGAGATGCTTGGCCCCTTCCCCATACCAGGCGTGCTCGCCGATGCGGTCCGTCGCCGCGAAGACGCCGACGCGCTCGACCGAATAGAGGTAATAGAGAGCCCACTGGTTCTCGTTGGGGTTCTTGTCGACGGCGAAGTTCTTGGCGAGCCAGTCGAGTCCCGCCCTCAGCATGGCATGGTTCAGGTAGTCCTTCTCGCCCAGATAGAACCGGCATAGAGCGACCGTGCAGATGCCGGCACAGGTCATGCTGCCGTAGGACGTGGTCGCCGCTCCGTGGTAGTGCCAGCCGCCGTCCTTCGAGTGGCGGGACTCGATCTCCTTGAGGCACTTCTCCCAGACCGCCTTGGGAACGAGATAGCCGCAGCGGGCGGCGGCATGGAGTCCGAGGATCGCGAACTGGGTGCAGGACGTGTCGCCGTCCGACGCGTTCTTGCTGGTGTTCTTGCGCTCGATGAGCTCCCCCTTCACCTCCTCGTCGAGGGGCTCGCCCCCGGAGACCGAAAGGCCCGGCTCCTGCGCCGGGGGCGGCGGGGCCGCGGTGACCGGCACGTCGGCCCGGTAGGTCCAGGATCCTTTGGGTCCCTGGGATTCGACCAGGTACTCGGCGCACTCGCGCGTGAGGGCACGCAAATCGGGATCGTGAGTCGCTTCGAGCGCCAGCGCGCGAAGGGCGGTCGTGTAGACCGCCGCCCCGCTCTTGCGCCAGTGGTCGCCGCGGAGAAAGGCATTGATCTTGTCCCGCAGCTTGCCGTTGCCGAAATACTGGTTGGTGTGGATGAGCGCGTACGCGCCCAGGTAATCCTCGTCGCCCTGGAACTCGTTCTTCAGGTAGTGGGCGGCCAGGTACGCCGCTCCCCGGTCGATCGCGCGATTGACCTCCTCCGCGCTGGTCCCGGAACGTCGGAGCTCCTCGTCGAGCTTCGTTTTGACCGAGTCCGCGTCGGCCATTTTGGCCTGGGGCCTGGCCGCTTCGGCCGGCTTCGGGAGATCCTTGCTCTCCGGCGCCGCGGGCTCGGATTTGGGCCCGGGCTTGGGGGCGGGAGCCTCCTCGACTTTCTTCCCACAGCTCGGACAGAACTTCGCCCCCGGCTTGAGGGGGGCCTTGCATTCGGAGCAGGCCTGCTGGACGATCTTCGCGCCGCAGTTGGGACAGAACTTCGCGTCGGCTTTGAGCTTGGCCTTGCACTCCGGGCAGCTGGCGTCCTGCACGGCCGAGGCCAGGGCGGCCGGGGGCCAGGACGGCGCAGCGAAGCCCAGGCAGAGGATCAGCAGAAAGGCCGTTCTCATGACTCCTCCGCGCCTGGGAGACTACTTATTGTCGCCGGTGGCGCCGACCTTGGTGCCGCACTTGCCGCAGAACTTCGCGTTCAGCTCCAGGGGCGAGGCGCACTTGGCGCACTTGAGGGACTCGGCACTCCAGCCGCACTTGGTGCAGAAGTTGGCGTTGGCCGCGATCTCCGTCTTGCACTTGGGGCAGAGCTGCGCGGCGGGATGGCTGATCTTGTCGTCGATGTCGGGGAGCATCTTGCGCAGGGCTTCGTCGACCGCGTACCTCATCAGCTTGCCCTGGGAATCCTTGTCGACCTGGACGTTGTTCTTCGCGTCGCCGCCGATCCCGACGACCCGGACACCCCAGGCGCTGGCGGAAAGCTCCTTCTTCACTTCCCCGAACTGCTTGGTGACGATTTCGCCGGTGGTCGTGTTGACGAGCTTGATGTCGACGCCGATGTCGGTCGTGATCACGGTCTTGGAGGTGTCGATCTTGAGGGGCGCCGCGCCCGGCACCAGGCGGTCGAACATGCCTCCCTGGTTGGCCGTCTTTTCCGTCTTCAGCGCGAAGTTCGTCACCGAGCCGATGAAGAGGTAATCGACGCCGCGGATCTTGCCGGACCTGGCCAGCTCCGACGGATCCACGATGCCTTCCAGGCTCTGCTCCTTGAGCAGGGTCTTCATGGCCATGCGGTCGATCAGGTTGAAGCGCTTGGAGCCGACGGCGAGCGTCTCGAGCTGTTCGCCCGCGGAGTCGGCCACGTGCTGGCCGGACTTGTCGGCGAATTCGACGACGCCGGCGCGCAGGCGGGTATTCCCGCCGGTCGGCGGAGGCGGATAATTGCCCACGTCAGGCATCTTGTCGCGGGTCACCGTTTCCGTATTGCTCGTGCCGCAGCCCGCCAGGAAGAGCACCAGACCGAAGGCCGAAATCATCCGCTTCATCTTTCCTCCTCGTGAAGTCGCATCATTCTAGGCAAGTTTTCAGGTCCGTCAAGGCCCACCCGACTTTCCCTCCCCAGGCTGGAAGGGGGCCGAACGCTCGAATTGGACGACCGAGGGGCATTCCCGTGACTGAAGTTCAGGGAATCCCGCCGCCGTGCCGCGGAAGCATCCGCCAGAGGAGCGATACTTCTCCCGTCCGCCCGCAGCGGTCGCAGGGCAAATCGACGCCACTTCCCTACGGGGAATCCGAAGGATCCGGCCTCGTCAATCCTTGCCGACGAACACGCCGCCGACCCGCTCGGCGTCGTTCATCGGCAAATTCCCGCCCCGGGTGAAGTAGAGGAGCGCCGGTTGGCCCCTGCAGAAGGGACAGGTCCCAAGGGGCGCGAACGCGCTATAGAGCCCTACGGCGGTGAGGGCCAGGAGGGAGCCCAGGTGGACGCTGGACGGCGACGGTCGGAAGCGTGCGGTCCCGCTCAGCTCCGCGCAGGTTCCAG
>DATGFI010000533.1:0-2645 GCA_035309205.1 Planctomycetota bacterium
CCTCGGTCGTCTGGGTCTCGAGTCGCGGGCTGTTCCCCAACCAAGCCGCGTAGTTCAGCTTGGACGAATCGCTCAAGGCGACCGCTCCCTTGAGCACCACTCCCACGGTCCCTTCCGGGGTGATGCCGCCGTCATCGAAAGCCAAGGGATTGTCGGGAAGCTTGTTGATCCAGGCCTGGTGGAGCCATTGCTGGAACCCCCCGAAGGGGGTGAGGAAGCGACCGGCTCCGATGGTTACGTAGTCATTCAGCATGTAGTAGAGAGTGGCATATTCGAGGGTGACGCCCGTGTTGGTCCCTTCCAGGGTGAGTTCGATCTGCGCCTCAAAAAAGAGCTGGTCGGTCGGCTTCCAGAGAAAGATGGGATTGAACCCCGCGGTGAAGCTCGACTTCTCCCCGCGGAGCGCTTCGAATCCTGCGAACCCGAATCCCGTCAGCGTCATTCTCGTCCATCCGGGCTTGTCCTCCTCGCCCCTCTCCTTGACGGCCTTCAACTGCTTTTCAAGATCGTCGATCTGGTCCTGTAGGTCCTGGTCAGCCTTCTTCTTGTCCGGGGTGTCCTTCTTCTGGGCCTGAAGCTCCGCCATCTTGGCCTTCAGGGCTTCGAGCTCCTTCTTCTGCTTCTCGAACTCCTCCCGGGTGACGGGCCTATCCCCGTCCTGAGCCAGTGCCGAGTTCCCGGCGCAAAGAGCGAGTACAACGACCCCGACCAGCGTCCTCATTTCTTCTCCTGCTCCTTCGGCTTGGGTGCGAGCGTGCGGATGTAATTAATGACCTTCCAGCGGTCATTCTCATCCGTAAGGAGCTTCTCGTAGCCCGGCATCGGGGTCCTCCCTTCCGTGATCTTCCAGAAGAGCGCCCCGTCCGTCTGCGACCAGAGCTTCGGGTCGGAGAGGTCCCCGCATTTTTTGGGAAGGTCTTTGGCCGCCGGACCGTCGCCCTTCCCCCCTTTGCCGTGGCAGGACTGGCACTGCTGCTCGTAGAGGATCTTGCCGGCCGCGATAGAGGCATCGTCCGACGCGATCGGATTGCTCCGCTTGGCCTGTCTCGCCGGCGCTTTCCACTCGTCGCCGGGGGACTGAGAGGAAAGCTCCGAGGCGGCGGGGCCTGCGGCTGCCAGGATCAGCAGAGGAAGCAGGCCGCGCGAGGCCAGACTCCACTTCCTCCAGGATGACATGAGAGTTGCCACGGGCCCGGTCTCCCCCCCCAGCAGATGGATCAGGGGACTCCTGCGTCTAGTTCCTTCGGGTCGCAGAGCTAGGACTCGCAAGAGTCATCCATCGTAGGTCCAATCGAATTCAGGTGTTCCTGGAGCATTCTTCAACCCTTGGCGGATCTTTACTCCAGATCGAGTTGGATCCAACACGCATTGAAATGTGATGCCCAATCGAGCTCTGCATGCGGGTATTTCCGGGATTTCCGTGTTGGGGTGTTTAGAGTACTCGGATTTCCCAGTGTTTACGTCGATCTACTTCTCTCCGGATCATGTTGCTACTCTGTCGCCGATGGTGGTCGGGCTGGAGATGACCAGGAACTCGAGGTCGATCGTGGAGCGATTGAAGATCTGGTGCGGAATGCCAGGGGGAATTTCAATTCCCTGCCGCTCCCCCAGCGAGTGACTTTCACCGTCCCTCTCCATCGTCGCCGTACCCTTAAGAATGAAGAAGAACTGCCTTGCCTTTGCATGGTAGTGACGGCTTTCCTGCGTGCCGGGGGGCATGCATTCCTGAATCACGGATACGTCAGATCTGTTCAACAATCTCCAGCCTTCGCACTTCGCTCCCCACTCATAGTGCTCCGCCGTAGCCTTACTGGTCACCATCACAATCCTCCTCAGGCAGTTGAATCAGGACGAGCCCGATTTCCGCCTTGTCTTATCGATCCCGACGACCGGCCCGTTCCTGCTCTCCGGCGATCAGTTTTCGCTCAGCTCGTGGCGCGCAGCGCGCTTGAGACGCTCCGGAGAGGCTGGAGCCTGAATCACGGCATCCAGAGCTTCCCGGGCGGACCGCTCAAAGAAGAACGTCGACCGAACGTGGGCACAGGCGACGAGCCGATCCTCTTCCTTCGCCTGGACATCCCGGAGATGGGAGGTGTGAACTCGCAGCGCCAGTCCGTCCAACATGCCGACCAATAAGACCAGGCACGCGAGCGATCGCGCCAGTCCCGTCGATGAGCGTGGAAATGCACAGGTCAAAAGGATCGTCAGCACGATCAACGGAAGGACCGTGGGCCCTATATGGACCAGGAACGAAGCTCCAGGGGCCCCCAGAAGACGGTCGATCCTGGCCTCACCCCCCTCCTTGGATGTCGTCGCCTCCCAAAGCTGCCGACCCCGGAGCGCCAGAACCTCTTCCACGGTCGCCCGCCGCAGAGGGGTGTCCTCGCGAAGTGCCGTCAGGTCCAACAGGAGAACCAACGTCGTCCGGGACATTCCCTGAAGGGAGAAGTTCTGCGAAGGATCGAAGTGCCTGATGGTTTGGACGGCCGGAAACTCCAGGGAACCTGAAATCAGGGAGTGCGATCCGAGCCCGCTGGTTTGGATCTCGGAATGAGCGAGCGCCCGAAGAGCCCCGCTCTTCGAGTCGACCGATATCCGTTCGAGGCGGACTTCATAGGACAGGCTGGAGAATCCTCGGGATACCC
>DATGFI010000534.1:0-6801 GCA_035309205.1 Planctomycetota bacterium
CAGGCGGGCTCGGGGGCCGGGAAGCCCGGCGACGAGAAGATCATCGACGCGGACTTCAAGACCAAGTAATCCGCCGGATCGTCACAACGACCACATCCCCCCGGGGGAAGACCCCGGGGGGATTTTCTTTTCGGATTTCAAGGTTGCCGGGACCGACCCCGCCCTTGACACCCGCGAGCAGGGCGGGGATACTGGGCGCCTGGCAGTTCCTCACTCCAGTAAGGGTCCCTTCGCCCGTATATCGTTTGGTCGTCGGGGGTTGGGGATTGGGAATCCGTCTTGATACTGACCCATGATTGAAGTCAGCAATCTGACGAAGACGTACCCGGGCGTCCTTGCGGTGGACGAGCTCTCCTTCAAGGTCGAGAAGGGCGAAATCGTCGGGTTCCTCGGACCCAACGGCGCCGGGAAATCCACCACCATGCGCATCCTGACCTGCTTCCTGGCTCCCACCAGCGGCTCCGCCCGCCTTTCCGGGTTCGACGTCGTCGAACAGTCCATGGACGTGCGCCGTCGCGTGGGCTATCTTCCCGAATCCAACGCGCTCTATACCGAGATGCGGGTGGAGGAGTACCTCCTCTTCCGCGCGCGGCTCCGGGACATCCCATCGGGCGATCGTCGGACCCGCGTGGGCGAAGTACTCGACAAGGTCCGGCTCGCCGACCGCCGCCGCTCCATCATCGCCCATCTTTCCAAGGGTC
Organism: Planctomycetota bacterium; assembly: GCA_035309205.1. GTDB lineage: Bacteria > Planctomycetota > MHYJ01 > MHYJ01 > JACPRB01 > JACQFK01. The sequence continues at coordinate 702 of DATGFI010000534.1, forward strand.
TGCGCCAGCGCGTGGGACTTGCCGACGCGATCCTGCACCGGCCTGAGATCGTCATCCTCGACGAGCCGACGATCGGGCTGGATCCGACCCAGGTGCGCGACGTCCGCGAACTGATCCGCGGCCTGGGGCAGTCGCACACCGTCCTGCTTTCGAGCCATATCCTCTCCGAGGTCGAGAAGGTCTGCGGCCGCGTCCTCATCCTGAACCGCGGGCGTCTGGTCGAGTCGGGCACCCCCGATGAGATCGCCAATCGGCTGATGAAGACGGGGCGCGTCCGGCTTGAGATCCGCGGCGACGGTCGCACGATCAAGGAGGCGCTGGAGAAGGTTCCCGGGGTGCTCCGCATCCTGTGGTCGGGGAAGGGCGACCTGCAGACCTATCTGGTGGAGCCCAAGGACGGCCTCGATCTGCGGCCCCAACTGATGAGGGCCTCCGCCGCGGGGGGCTGGGACGTGTACGAGCTCGGATTCGAGCGCCTCTCGCTCGAAGAGGCCTTCGCGATCCTGACCGAGGCTCCTTCCAAGGGGCCGGGCGCATGAAGACCTTCCTTGCGCTGACCCGCCGGGAGCTCGGCGTCTACTTCGTCTCGCCGATGGCGTACATCATCCTCACGGCCCTGCTCGCGATCGCGGGCGGGATGTTCTTCATCGCGATGCGGAATGCGGCTGCCCAGCAGCTGCCTGTGGACTTCTCACAGACCCTGGCCGTCATCGTCTACATCGTGGTGCTCACCAGTCCGCTCGTGACGATGCGGCTGATCGCGGAGGAGAAGAACAAGGGCACCCTCGAGATCATGCTGACGGCGCCCATCTCCGACGCAGCCTTTGTCCTTGCCAAGTTCGCGGCGGCCATGGTCCTCCTGGCCTACCTTCTGGTTCTGACCCTGGGCTATCTCGTCATCATCTCGCGATACGGGTTGGTCGACACCGGCGCGGTGGTCTGCGGCTATTTCGGCGTCTTCCTTGTCGGCGCGGTGATCTACTCGATCGGCCTGTTTGTGAGCTCGCTCTGCGGCAGCCAGATCACGGCGGGTGTGATTACCCTGGCCCTGGCGCTCCTCTTGGTCATCGCTCAGCTGATCGCCGGCACGCTGGCCGAAGGCAGTTTCTGTAACGAAGTCCTGGCCTACATCGACATCCCGACCAACTTCGGCGACTTCCTCCGCGGGGTCGTCGACCGGACCCGTCTGGTCTACCTGACGAGCGTGATCGCTTTCTTCCTCTTCTTGACCACTCGGATCCTGGAATCGAGGCGCTGGAGATGAGCAAGGAAGGGGATCTCCAGTGGGGCCGCCGCAAGCGGGTCTTGTCGTGGGTCCATTTCTCGATCCAGCTGGCCGTGCTCGCCGCCGTCCTGCTCATGGCGAACCTGCTGGCGCGGAAGTTTCCGGCCCGCATCGACCTGACGTCGTCGCGGGCGTTCGCTATCTCCTCGGTGGCCGAGGACATGCTCAAGAACCTGAAGTACGACGTCACCATCTGGGTCAACGGGGAGACCTACTCGACCTCGGGGGACAAGGCGCTTCCGGCGGCCGTGCAGCGCACGCTCCTGGTTCTCGAGGAATTTCAGCGTCGGACCGACCACATCAAGGTCTACGGACTGCGGGACCAGAATACTCCGGGCTTCGAGACCTTTCACAAGCACTGGAGCGCGGTGCCCCCGGCCACGCTCTTTCTCCTGGCCAATCTCGGAGGCAACCGGGAAACCCAGCGCGAGATCGACATGTCGGAGCTCTACGAAGGCGACGCCACGACCGGCGAGCTCCACGTTTACAAGGGCGAACCCATTCTGGTCCACATGATCCAGGACCTCGGCGGCGGCTCGAAGCGGATCGTCTACGAGACGGACAGCCACCGCGAGACGCTGACGGCGGACGTCCGCCACATGAGCATGCTGACCAACTTCCTGAAGATCAATGAGGGCGTCGAGTTCCGGCGGCTCCCGCTTTCCGACTACAAAGTCATCCCGGTCGACTGTGATCTCCTGATGATCATCGCGCCCGAGCAGCCGTTCCAGGAGCACGAGCTGGAGACGATCCGGGACTATCTGGAACGGGGAGGCAGTCTCCTGGTCGCCATCCGCCCCAAGGTGAAAACCAACCTCGAAGGGCTGCTCGAGGACTACGGGGTCCGGGTCGGCAACAATATCGTTTGCGACCCGCAGCAGTACACTCCTCCGTATATCACCACACTCCGTCTTGTCGACTTCAATGGCGCGCACAGCGTCAACCGCGGCATGGCGAACGTCTTCTTCGAGATGCCGTCCAGCTGCACGGTCGATCCGGTTGCGAAACGGGACGGCACATTCACGATCACGCCTCTGGCGATGGCGGGTCCGGGTTCCTGGGAGGAGAAGGGGAGCGTCAACGTGGGCGACAATCCGAAGCCCGATGGCGACGAACGCGTGGGCAGCATGAAGGTGATCACCGTGGCCGAGAAGCGCGTCACGCGGAAGGACGGCAATCGGAAGACGGCGAAGCTCGACGTCTGGGGATCTTCCCTGCCCTTCACTAATGCGGAACTCCGGACCCCCTACGTGTTTCAGACCACTCAGGGGCAGTACGTGGTGAACCATTTCCGCTGGCTGATGGAGCGCGAACTCCTGGATATCGAGCCCAAGAAAGTCGTCGTCAAACCTCTGGAGATGTCGGGCGAGGCGCTGGATCACCTCAAGTGGGTCGTCTGCTTCGGATTTCCGGGCTTCGGCGTCTGCCTCGGCGTCCTCGCCTGGTTCCTGCGGAGGAAGTAGCATGCACAAGAGCTGGAAGCTCACGGCCGCGTTCGCCGGGGTGCTGGTCGTGCTCTGCGCGGTCTATTTCGTCTCCAGCCCCACCGCCACCACGCCCCTGGCGAAGCTGGACGAGCACGTCCTTTCGGGGTTGACCTCCGACCAGGTCACGAAGATCGAAGTGGTGCGAAAGGACGGCGTCACGATGACCTTCGAGAAGGCCAGCGACATCGTGGGCGAGTACTGGCGCATCGTGGAGCAGTCGGGCCACGCCGCTGAACAGGCCATGGTCCAGCAGCTGCTCTTCGCCCTAGACCGCTACGTCCGCACGGGCAGCCTGGACGAGGGGAGGCCGGAAACCGCCCCCGATCTGACGGGACTCGCAGATCCGAGGATGACGGTGGCCTATTCGACCCAAGGGGGGCGTCGCGAGGTGTTGCGCTTCGGGAAACAGCCGCCGACGAATACCACGTCGGTCTTCTATCAGAAGGAAGGGGATCCGAAGATCTATCTGGTCGGAGTCGAAACCTACGACGCCTTCACCAAGCCGCCGCTCCAGTACCGGTCGAAGAACCTCGTGCGCTTCGCCGCGCACAGGATCAACAAGGTCGAGCTCAGCACCAAATTCGTGCGCCTGCTGGAGAAAGGGAAGCCCGGCGTGGTCGAGTACGAAAATTCCGTGATGGTACGCTCGGAGGAAGGGGCGGAGCGGGGATGGTATTTGGTCGCACCGCATCGGGAGCGCCTCAACGATCACGCTGTGGCGATGCTGGTCTCGCGTTTGGCCGATCTGCAGGCCACGGACTACCAGCCGGTCGGCGACCTTGGCGAGAAGGGGCTTTCGGAGCCGGAAGTCAAGGTCGCCCTCTTCGGCGCCGGCGATGCGACGCCCGTCGCGGTGAGCTTTGGAGCGCCCGCCAAGGGGGGGAAGCGCTGGGTCTGGCCGCCGGGCGGCGCCGAGGCGGCGCTGTGTGACGGCAGTCTCTACGACGAGGATATCCCGCTTCAGCGGAGCAAGCTTCGCGTGAGCGTCGTCTTTCCCTTCTCCTCGGAGCTGGCAAAGCGCGTCGAAATCGAAGTCAAGGACCTGGGAAAGGTGGTACTCGACCGAAAGGAGCTGAAGAAGGAAGGGGAACCGGTTTCGACGTGGAAGTGGGAGGTGCTGGAGCCCAACAACCTCAAGGTGGAGTCCGAGCGTCTTGAAGCCTTCGTCGCCGCGATCGTGAACCAGGAGATCGTCGGCTTCCTGGGTCCCCAGGACTTCAAGCTCGCGGGCCTGGATCCGGCGCCGGTGAAGCTCAAGGTCACGACCAAGGAAGGCAAGGATCACGTCTGCGGCTTCTTTGCTTCCAAGGCGCAGGGGTTCCTGCGCAAGGAGGGCGTGAACGAAATCTTCGAGGTGCGGCCGGAACTGGTCCGCATGCTCCAGCGCCTGGAGCTGAATTTCGTCAGCATGGACATGTTCAGCGTGCCGCGCGACAGCATCCGGTCCATCTCGTTCGAACTGCGACTCAGCGCCGAACTCCAGCACGTCTATTACAAGCTGAAGCGTGACGGCGGCAAGTGGGTGTTCGACGATCCGGCCAACGTGAAGAAGGGCATAGCGCCCAATCCCGACAAGCTGGACGGCCTCCTGACGACTCTGAACTACATCAAGGCGGAGTCCCTGCTGGCCCGCGACCAGAAGACGATCGCGGACATGGCGGTGGAGGAGCTGACGGCACCGGCGACCCTGAAACTCGGCTACGTGATCGGGCAGGGCCAGGACGCGAAGGAGGGGGTCCTCGAGCTTTATATCAGCTCGGACAAGAGCGACATGCCGTCCCAGCCCAGGTACTATGCGCGGATGAAGGACAATCCGACGGTGTTCCAGATCAGCTCGACCCTGGTGCTCCAGCTTCAGAAATTCCTTAAAATCGAGGATAAATCCGATCAGGAGAAGTAGCCGGTCCTTTCGCTCTTGACGCTCCCCGGAAGGCGACCTATCCTAGTTCGGATCTCATGAATCTCGACGAGATCAAAAGCATCCTCCAGCTGATGGAAGCCAACAAGCTGGTGGAATTCGAATACGAGGACGACGGTCGTCGGCTCAAGCTCCGCAGGGCGGAGGACCGCATCGTGACTGCGGCGGTTCCCTTGGCCGTGCCCGCGGCCCTGCCCGCCGCCGCCCCGTCGGCGGCCGCCGGGGCCGAAGCCCCCGAGACGGCCCGGCCTGCCAACGTCGCCGAGTTCAAGTCCCCCCTTGTCGGCACTTTCTACCGCTCCGCCAAGCCGGATTCAGATCCGTTCGTCAACGTGGGCGACGAGGTCGGCCCCGAAAAGGTCCTCTGTATCATCGAGGCCATGAAGGTCATGAACGAGATCAAGGCCGAGATGAGCGGCGTGGTCCGGGACGTCCTCGTCAAGAATGGGCAGGCCGTCGAGTTCGGCGAGCCGATGTTCCTAATCGAAAAGAAATAGTTTTCCCCCGCCCTCTCCGCGGCGTCCAATGGGCAGATGGGGACGATCGCTATCCTGCTTTGCCTCACTCTGCAGGACGAGTCTTTCCGCGTCGACGGCTCCCCATTCCTGGTGTTGGGGGACCGGGTGGAGCTGGTGGCCCGAAACGTCCCCAAGGGCGCGGTCGTGGTCTGGCGCCTGGCGGACGGCCCCGGGGCGTCGATCGAGACCCGGCCTCCCTTGTCCCCGTCGGGCCAGCTGGTAAGGGGTCCGGCTGAGCTGAGCGTCCTCTCCGTCGGAAGGAGCGAGGCCGAATTCCGGTTCACGGTCTCGGCTGAGCGGAAAGGACTCCGGCTGGCAACGGCCGAATTCAAGCTCCGGGCGGGTTCCGCCATCCCCGTCAGAGTCTGGTGCCGCAACATCCAGAACGAAGCGGGCGGCACGAGGCGGAAGGACCTGGTCCTCGACGACTGCCAGCGCCAGGCCCTCCAGTGGGACGTCAACCGGTTCCTCAAGCCCGTCGGCATCGAGGTGGCGCTGGAGGCCGCGGCGGACCTGCATGGGCCGGAATGGTGGTTCGACCGCGAAGGACGTTTCCAGCCCATCGTGATGAAGGACGGGAAGAAGGCCAATTCGCCTGCTCTCAACGACCTGCTCCGGAGCGGTCTTCCCGGCGGGCTCAACGTCTACTTGGTCCGCGACCTCTACTGGGAGCAGGTCCGCGACGGATTCGAGCGTGCGGTCACCCCATGGGATCTCCTGGGCGTCGGCCTGAGGGAAGGGCTGGCGGTCGTCGACGACGCGGCCGACGCGGTATCCCTGGCACACGAGCTCGGCCACGCGCTCGGCCTGGACGACCTCAAGGAGAAGGGCGATCGGGACCGGCTGATGTGCTGGACCCGCCGGGACCGAACGGATGTGCTCTTCAGCTACG
>DATGFI010000535.1:0-3474 GCA_035309205.1 Planctomycetota bacterium
CCAGGATTTCGCCTGTCTGTATCCGGGCCGCTACCGGGTGAAGGCGTCGTTCTGGAGCTTCCAGTGGGACAAGGGCAGAATCCTCCCCTCCCGAGGCACCGAGGCCGCTCGACTTTCGATCGTGCATTTTCAGGACGACGGGCGGGGCGGCGGCCACCCCAGCACGGTGCTCGGGTACTATGACGCCCCGTCGATGCAGTCCCAGGTCCACGAGACCGAGGTCTGGCTGAACTACAAGGACGGCATCGGCTTCAACACCGCATCGCTCGCTCCGACCGCAAACTACAGCCGCAAAGGGCGCTCGCTCGCCTTCACGGGTCCGGCCATTGCGGTCGACTGGCTCGAGGTCGAAGGCCCGATCAACGACGTCTGGCCGCCCGCCTCGCACCGGGCGCTGTTCGGAGAACTCCCCCTCACGGAGTTCAAGGCAGCCGAACATCCGGGAATCCGGGCACCTCACCGCTCCCCCCTCAAACAGGGAATCGTTCACAGCACCAACAAGCCCGACCCCGTCGCCGGGATCTGGACCGTGGAAAGCGCCAACCCCGGGAGCGACGCCGATCGGCTGCTCGCCGCCTTCCTTCCCAGGGCGTTCCGGCGTCCGGTTGACGGGGCCGTGCGGCGCCAGTATGTCGAGCGGGTCGAGGCGCGATTGAAGGCCGGAGACTGCTTCGAGACCGCGATGCGATGGGCCTATCGCGCGGCGCTGTGTTCGCCCGACTTCCTGTACCACGTCGAGCCCGCCGGCAGGCTGGACGATTATGCCCTCGCCTGCCGGCTGAGCTACTTCGCGTGGAACTCCATGCCCGACGAGGCTCTCATGGCGCTGGCCGCGGCGGGGAAGCTGCGGGATGCCCAAACGCTCCACGCGGAGCTGGAGCGCCTGCTGCGGGATCCCCGTTCCGAGCGCTTCGTGGACAACTTCCTGGGCCAGTGGATGAAGCTGCGCTCGATCGCGGCGAACGACCCCGACGGCAAGCTTTACCCCGAGTTCAGCCCCTACCTGCAGGACTCGATGGTCGGCGAAACGCATGCCTATTTCCGGGAGCTGATCGACCGGAACCTCAGCGCGGCCTACCTCGTCCGATCGGACTTCGCGATGCTCAACGAGAAGCTCGCGGTTCATTACGGCATCCCCGGGGTGAAGGGGACCTCCATCCGCCGCGTCTCTCTCCCGCCCGACTGCCCGCGCGGCCCCTTCCTGACCCAGGGGGCCATCCTCAAGATCACGGCGAACGGAACGACCACCTCGCCCGTGCCGCGCGGAGCCTTCGTCATGGCGCGCCTCCTGGGCCAGCCCCCCGAACCGCCGCCGCCCAACGTGCCCGCCGTCGAGCCGGACGTCCGCGGCGCCGTCACCATCCGGGAGCAGCTTGAGAAGCACCGCTCCTTCCCCGGCTGCGGTTCTTGCCACTCGAAGATCGACCCGCCCGGCTTCGCCCTGGAGGCGTTCGACGTGATCGGCGGCCAGCGCTCACGGTACCGTTCGATCGGCAGCGGCGACCCCGCCCCGCGCGGCGCGATCGATCCCATTATCGGCATCGGGTTCAAGCTGGGCCCCCCGGTGGATGCCTCCGGCGCGATGCCCGACGGACGCGCCTTCTCGGGCATCGCCGAATTCCAATCTCTGCTCGCCTCCGACTCGGGACGCCTCCTGAAGAACCTCGCCGAACAGCTCGCCCGGTACTCGACCGGACGCGATGTCACGTTCAGCGATCGCGACGACGTAGCCCGCGTCGTCGAACGCGCGCAGGCCCGGGGCGGCGGCATCCGCAGCCTGATGCACGAGCTGGTCGAAAGCCCTCTGTTCCAGACCCACTGAAGGAAGCCGAAATGCACGTTCTTCTTGCGGCGATCTGCCTGCTGGCGCCCGATGTCCAGTCCGTCAAGCACCGCGTCACCGGTCTCTTCAATCCCGAACGGGAAGCCGACCTGCGGGAGACGGTCAAGAAGCTCCCGGACGTGTCGATCGTGACCATCGACTTCGACACGTCGGAGGTGACGTTTTCCTACGATCCGGTCAAGCTCCTGGGCAAGGGCAGCGAGAAGCAGTGGCTGGAGCGCTTCGACAACCTGGTGCGGAACGCGTCCAGCCACACCTTCGGCATCCGCGCCCTCTCGACGATCCCGAAGGAGAAGCTGACGCGCATCGAGATCCCCGTGGTCGGGCTGGACTGCAGGGGATGCGAGCTCTCCGCCTATGAAGTGATCCATAAGATGGAAGGCGTCGAGCAGGCGACCTGCAGCTTCAAGGCCGGGTTGATGACGGCGCTGATCGACCCCGACAAGACCAGCAAGTCCGCTCTCGTCGAGGCCCTCAAGAAGCGGAATGTCACCGTCAAGACACCCTAGGCCGCCGGAGCCCTCCGGCTCCATCTAGCGCAGTACAGGAATTGAGCAGGCGACTCCCGACCGGGCGTTTACTTTCGGGAGTTTCGGTATAAACTATGCACTGGTCGGGCCGGTGCCGACCTCGATGAATACCGCTTCGCGAATGGCCATCCCCGGGTTGGAGAGCGATCCTCTTCGACGGTTTGCCGAGCACCTCGTCCCGGGCGATTCCCACGTCGAAGCCCGCTTCCAGAACTTCAACGTCCGCACCGCCTATCAACCGATTTTCAGCTTCGCGCACGGCCGGCCCGTCGGCTTCGAGGGCCTGGCTCGGGCCAGTACCGCCGCCGGAGCGGCCGTGTCCCCGGGCGAACTTTTCGCTGCCGCCTCGGGCCTGGAGAGCACCGTCTTCCTCGACCGGCTTCTGCGGATGCTGCATCTGGCAAACTTCTCGGCTCCCGCCTACGAAAGCGGTTGGCTCTTTCTCAACATCAGCCCGAGCGCCGTCGTGAATGGACGCGCCTACGGCCCCTTCTTCAAGGATCTGCTGCAGGCCTTCGGCATGCCGCCCCAGCGGGTCGTCGTCGAGATCACCGAGAGCGAGACCCCCGACGAGCGCGTTCTTGAGGAGGCGACCCTGTACTACAAGCAGATCGGCTGCCTGGTCGCCATCGACGACTTCGGCTCGGGCCATTCCAACTTCAACCGCATCTGGCGCCTCAAGCCCGACATCATCAAGCTCGACCGTCTCATGGTCAATCAGGCGGCGCAGGATCCCGCCGCCCGGCGCGGGCTGGTGGGTATCGCGGCGCTCCTCCACGAAGTCGGAGCGCTGGTCCTGGCGGAAGGGATCGAAACCGAGGAGGAAGCGCGGGTCGTCGTCCAGGCCGAAGTCGATCTGCTCCAGGGGTACTTCCTCCAGCGGCCGTATGTGGGAGCGCCCCCCCGCCTGGAGCATCGCGAACGTTTCGACGAACTGCGACGCGGCCTCTTCCAGAAGGCCAAGGACGACGAAGAGGACTTCCAGGTGACCGTGCGGCCCTACCGCGAGGCCTTCACCCGAGCGGGCGACGCGCTGTCGACGGGACTCAGCCTCCCGATCGCCGTGCGCGGGCTTCTGGAACTGCCGACCGTGATCCGCTG
>DATGFI010000536.1:0-8901 GCA_035309205.1 Planctomycetota bacterium
CGAGTTTGGGGAAGGCCCGCGGATCGCCGCTCTTCCCGAGGGCCGCCACGGCCCAGAGGCGGACGGTCAAATCGGCGTCATCGGCCGCCTGGAGGAGGGCGTCCGCCAGGGCCGACGTGCTTTCCTGAAGAGACGCCCGGAACGCCGCTTCGTGGCGGACCGCGGGCCGGGCGTCGGCGAGATCCTCGACCAGGTTCGGCCGGGGCTCCCGCGGGGCCGTCAGCAGGACGAGGCTCAAGGAGCTGACAATGGCACAGGCGCTCAAGGCGAAGAGGGCAGACTGCGGCCGGAGCCGGCGGAACAGGATCGACACGAACGGCGCCAGGATTCCCATCAGGAGAAGGAGGGCGGCGAGCGGGCCCGCATAGTAGACCGCATGCCAGCCCAGCGAGCTGAGTTCCCGCAGCCGCGTGCCGCGGAACGATTCCCGGCTCATGTCATCGAGGACCGCCCGGAGCTCCGCCGGATCCCGGGGGTCCTGGAGTTCCCGGAAGCTCGTCCCGACCCCGATGCCGCGGCCCACCTCCACGTCGACTTCGCCGGGGAGGGAAACGAGGGTGAAATGCAGGGCCCGCAGGAGAGGGTTCACCGTGGGATCGGTCGACCGGGCGAGCGGCTGCATTTTTCGCGCGCGGGCGGGGTCGGCCGAATAGAACTCCTTGAGCAGCTCCGCGCCGTAGAGCGTGTTGCGGTAGTACGTCGCTGCGATCGCCTTGCCGGCCGGATTGCCCAGCAGCCAGCCGTCCCGGAAGAGGGCGATGCGGTCCAGGGCGCTCTTCCATTCGGCGGCCCGGGGGACGACGGCGCCCGCCAGGGAGGCGGAAAGGGCGACCGCGATGACGATCAGGGGCTTTGCGGGCCGGGGTCCCTCGCGGATCCGTTCCTTCCTCCGGGACCAGACCAGGGTGGACCCCAGGTGAACCGCGGCCGGCACGCTGACCGCCACGAGCACGGAGAGGATCGAATAGAAGGGTCGGAACGCGAAGCCCAGCAGGATCGCCTGGAAGAGGACCGACGCCTGGGGCATCCGGGCGGTCCGAGGGGCCAGGTCGCAGGCGAGCAGCGCGGCGGAGTGGACCAGGGCGAGGAAGAACGCAATCGGGGCCGCGAACACCAGGGCCGGCATCCAGGGGCCGGTTGCGGCGATTTCCGCCGGACCGGGGAGCGGGATCGCCCCCGCGTTCAGCAGCGCCTCGGAGCGCGCCGCGATCTCGCGGAGGGACTGGCTCATCAGGGGAACGGTAGCGAGCGTCATGGCGAGGAGGGAAGCGGCAAGCGTGGCGCAGGCCGTCAGCACGACCCAGCTGAAGGAGGCCGACAGCGCGGCGACGCCCGACCCGAACGGGGCGAAGGGTTCGCGCAGCGGCAGGGCGCTGAATTTCTCGGGGGCCGAGCCGCGGACCCTCGCCGTCAGATAGTCGGCCAGCTGGCCGAGCCGGTAGCCGACGAGGCGGACGACCTTCCCCCGGGTCCAGGGCAAGGCGCGGAACTCCGGCGCAAGGAGGAGCCCTTGCGGGGTCCTCGAGATCCGGATCCGATGGGGCGCCGTGTTGGGGTTGGAGGAAAGGCCGGCGCCGGAATGGAGGAGCCACTCGTCACGGCGGGAATCCCGGCCCGCCCAGCCCCCGGTGGCCGCCGCGAATTCGAGGAGATACTTCTTCAATTCCTCATCGGTGCCGGCGAACGGCAGCGGCCTGTCGTCGGTCCTCATTCGCGCGGCCAAGTATATCAGATCGACTTTCTTGAGTCAGGATCGTATTAGTCTCTATGATGTCGAACATGGCATTGCGGGCGGCCTTCCTCCTGGGACTCGTCGCTTCGGGCGGACTCGCCCGGGCGGACGAGACGCCCCAGGTGAAGGGCTTCCACCTCAAGTACCTGGCGCTCTACGGACGCCGCGAAAGCACGCTGAACTACGATTTCGACGGCGACGGCAAGATCGACATCCTAAACGTCACCATCAACAACGACGTCAACCCTCCCGAGCGCTGGCTGGCCATCCATTACCAGCGCAACGGAGACTATTCCGAATCCCCCGACGTCATCTGGCCCCTGAGCGACCAGGCCTGCGCCCTGGTGATCGGAGACTTCCTCCCGGGCGGCGGCACCGAGATCGGCTTCCTCGCGGAAGACGGGGTCTATGTCTATCCGTGGGACGCCGCGGCCCACCGGCCGGCCTCGACGCCGATCAAGCTCATCCACGTCCGCACCTTCTTCCGCGCCCCCTCGCTGCGGCAGATTCCGGTGTGGCAGTGGAAGATGGATCTCTCGGGAGACGGGCTCGACGACCTGATCGTCCCCCTGCCGGACGGGTATCGGATCTATTTCCAGACCGCTCCGGGCGTCTTCGGGAAGACGTCGACCCTGGAGTCCGATCTTCCCCGCGATGCCGAGCGCGTGGTCGGGGTCTCCGCCTTCGCCGAAGCACCCGAAATCTCGCCCTCGCAGTTCGTCTCCGTCACGCAGCTGCCCCGCCTGGAGATCGTCGACATCAACGGGGACGGCCTGTCCGACCTGGTCCTGATCCGGAAGAACACGATGACGTACTTCCTGCAGAAGGAGCCGGGCGTGTTCTCGTCGCGGCGCCCCTACCGGGTCAGCTACGAGATCGCCACGCTCCGGGACGATGTCAACAAGGACAGCGTCAATCTGTCGATGATCCGCTTCGTGGACATCAATGCGGACAAGCTCGCCGACCTGGTAGTGACGAAGATCGAGGGGCAACTGGGACTCTTCGACAGCATCAAGACGAGGATCTACCTCCACCTGGGCACCGGAAAGGGGAATTTCAACGCCGACAAGAGGATCGTGATCGACGGAGTCTCGATTGACCCCGAGTTCATCGACATGAACGGCGACGGCAAGCTTGATCTGGTGACCTCGCGTCTAAGGACCGATCTGCTCAAGCAGGCGGCGAACAGCGTGCTGCTGGGCGACGTGACGATCACCTATGAGGTGTTCCAGTTCGACCCGGAGAAGAACGGGTTCATGCCCGATCCGGTCTTCGAGAAGCAGATCTTCGTGCGGAAGAGCGATCTCGAGAAGACGGGGGCGGGCGCCGTGCCGCTGGTCTTCATCCGCGGCGACCTCACCGGCGACGGGCGCCCGGACATGATCGTGATTGATCCCAAGACCAACGAGCTCATGATCCATCCGGGCCGGATCAAGGACGTCGGGCGGGGGCCGCAGATCGACTTCGACAAGACGGCGCACTACACCATCAAGATCGACAAGCACCCCAAGGGGCTGCAGCTGATGGACGTGAATTCCGATGGCATCAACGACATCATCCTGTACTACAACGGCTCGGTGGGATTGATCCTGTCCGAGAAGAAATAGGCGTCCGTCGTCTCTCCGCCGACGGGGTCACTCCTTCTCGTCCGGCTGTTCCCCCTCGTCTTCAGGGCCAGCATCCGTGGATCCGCCGAACCCGCCGAGTCCGCCCATCCCTCCGTTGGGCGTGACCTCTTCGAGCACGGATTCATTGACGTAGATCGGGGCTTTCATCTGAACCGCCAGCGCGATGGCGTCGCTGGGCCGGGAATCGATCTCGACCATTTTCCCGTTCCGGCGAAGCACCAGCCTCGCGTAGAAGGTGCGCTCCTTGAGCTCGGTCACCACGATGCGGTCGAGCGAGCAGTCAAGCCCGGCGATGACGTTCTCGATGAGATCGTGCGTCATGGGCCGGGGCGTCTTCTTGCCCTTGATGTTCCGGTCGATCGCGACGGCCTCCCAGATGCCGATCACGATGGGGAAAGCGCGCTCGCCGCCGACTTCCCGGAGAACGATCACCTGCTCGTCGTTGGTCTCGCTGATGATGATGCGCGAGAGTTCCATGTGCACCACGGCGGCGGCCTCACCTGAGCGACACCCGCATTATAGCTTCCGCTCCGCCGGGCACCAACCAAATTCCCGCCCTCGCCGAGAGATTGTGCTGCATCATCCGTTGACTTCCACTCTCCGCAGGGCATAGAATCTTTGTACCGCTGATGCCCAATTTCGAGATGACCTTCATGGCCATCGCCTCGAAGAACGGGTTCCTCACGCACGAGGAGGCCGCCGAGGTGCTGACGGAATTCAACAATCAGGCGGCGGACGACGCCAAGCAGGGGATCGAGGAAATCGTCCTGGCCCACGGGCTACTCACCGCGGAGCAGGTCCGGGTCATTTCCCTCGGAGCCAAGAAGATCCTCGGAATTCCGACGGGGACCGGCGTTGCGCCGGCCGCCCCCGCATCGGCCCCGAAGAATCCCGGGACCCAGCGGATCCAGGTGCCGCCGAGTTCCCCGCCGGCCGGCAAGCCCAGCGCCAACGAGCCCATTCCCGGCATCCGCGTCCTGGGAAAGCTGGGCGTGGGCGGCACGGCCACGGTCTTCCTGGCCGACGATTTGAAGAACAGCCGCAAGGTCGCCCTCAAGATCATGCACCCGTCGCTCGCCAAGGACGAGAAGGCCGTGCGGCGCTTCCAGCGCGAGTCGGCGCTCCTGGTCTCTTTCGATCATCCCAACCTGGTGAAGGGCTATGCGCAGGGAACGATGGGGCCGCTGCCCTACCTGGTCATGGAATGCCTCGACGGCGAGTCGGCCCAGGAGACGCTCGACCGCGAGAAATCCTTTCCCGAGGCGCGCTCGCTGGAAATCATCCAGGAGGCCGCCAAAGCCATCGACTACATGCAGTCGAAGAAGATCATCCACCGCGACATCAAGCCGGGCAACATCTACCTCCTGAAGGACGGGAAGGTGAAGGTCATCGACCTGGGCTTCGCCCAGGAGATGGGCACCGCTGCGGCGGGCGAGGAGGAAACCACCAGCGGCACCGTCCAGTACATGAGCCCCGAGCAGGCGCGCGGGCAGCTGGATCTGGACGTGCGGGCGGACATTTATTCGCTGGGGGCCACGCTCTACCACATGGTGATGGGGGAAACGCCGTTTTCAGGGACCGATTCGGTCGAGGTCATGGCCAAGCAGGTCATGGAAGCCCTGAGCTCCAGCGGGATGAAGAACAAGCGCATCTCCAAGCACATGCACTACTTCATCGAGCGGATGATGTCCAAGGACAAGGACCTCCGCTATTCCACCCCGCGCGAGCTCGCGGACGACATCAACGAGCAGATCGACGGCTTCCGCTCCCTGGAGTACCGGCCCGATGAGAAGGACGGCCAGGATTCCACCGTCATGAGGCTCATGAACCGGCCCTCCGACACCGGCAGGATCGAACGCCCGGGCACGCGCCGGTCCCAGCCGACTCCTCCGACGACCCGTCGCATCCAGCCTCCGCCCGGTCCTAACACCCGCCGTATCGCGACCCTTGAGGATCTGCGGAAACGGCTCAAGAAGAAATAGTTAGGGACGCTCGATGGCGCAACCCGGCGGAGCGGGATCCAAGCCGGCGACGACGTTCTACCGGACACAGCAGGGGGCGGGTTTCGACGCCCGCGTCGAGCCGGTCTGGCATACGTTTTCCCAAATCGAGGCCTCGTTCGGATTCTTCGATCGCCGCCGCGAGCGCAAGAAGGTCGAGAAGGTCATCGATGCCATCAATTCCGCGGTCGTCGGCCAGAAGGGCAATCCCGGCGGCTGGGAGAAGGCCTCCGGCGACTGCGTCTGCCATCTGCGCGTCGCGAAGATGGGGCTGGTTCGCGAGCTCAAGACCTGGCTGAAGATCGGCTTGGACGGACAGGCCGAAGGCCGCTGGCCGCATCTGCACGTGCTCCGCGACCGTCCGTGCATGATGGTGCCGGCGCGATTCTCGGTTCCGCTCTCGGTCGAGCCCGGATACGGCGAAGAGCCGCTGCCGATCGCCAGCGCCCCCTGGGTCCTCGAGGAGCTCAACGCGATCAACAAGAAATTCCGCATCGACGAGACCTTCGCGCTCAAGAAGATGGTCGATTTCATGGACGCGACGGACCGCGACATCTCGATCTACGAGCAGCGCCTGGGCTCGCAGGACGGCTTCTGGCCGAAGTTCGCCTACGTGCTGATCAAGAAGCTGGCCGACGCGAGCGTGTCCAGAACGCTGCCCGCCATCTTCGCGTAGTCCTAGCACCGGGACGCGGGCTTCGGGGGCGGACGGTCCCCAGGAGGGATCCCGGAGAGGCGCTCAGGACCCGTCTTCACCCGTCCGGAGCCGGGGCGGCCCGTTCAGGCGACGAAGGCGCCCTGGCGCGCACCCTGCAGCAGGAGCGTGTTCATCGACAGGTTGAGCTCGTTTGACAGGCGCAGCTTCATCGGCAGGAATTCGAAGGTCCCCTCGAACCAGTGGAACAGCTGCTGGAAGACCTCCTCCACGCTCAGCCGGCCGCGGCCCTGCATCTCGATCCGGTGCAGTTCGCCGCGCACGAGGTAGATCAGGATCTCCTCGCGGCCCAGGGGCCGGGTGAGACGGAGGATTCCGGAGCGCTGCCCCATGCCCAGCACGCTCAGGAGGGACGCCATGCCGATCTGGTCCAGGGTGCCCTTGAGCCCCCCGCCTCCGGGAGAAGGCTTCGCGCCGATCAACAGGTCCGCCTCGAGCTGGCGGCGCTGCGCCAGCGCTTTCATCACGCGGCGGGGAAGCTCATGAAGATTCAGCGGCTTGGAGATGTAGTCGTCCGCGCCCAGCCGGAAGCCGGAGATCCGGTCCTGGGAGCTGCCCTGGGAGGTCAGGAAAAGGACCGGCACCAGCGCGAAACGCGGGTCGGCCCGGAGCTGTCGGACGAACGTCCAGCCGTCCATCTCGGGCATCACCACGTCGGTGATGACGAGGTCCGGGAACTGGTCGAAGGCGACGCCGAGACCTTCGGCGCCGTCGCGGGCGGTGAAGATCTCGAAGTCGTGGGATTCGAGGACCGTCTGCGCGCCGGAGAGGATCCAGTCGTCGTCGTCCACCACCAGGATCCGGCCCATCACGTTGTTCTTCATGGCTCTGCCTCCGTCCCTGACAGAGCAAGAACCGGGCCACCCCGGACCTGCGATTCCCAGCGCCTGGGGAAGGGGGGGAGGCGAAATCCGACAAAACTGTCGGACGGGCCGACATTCCCGGACGCGGGGACGTCCCCCCGCTCACTCCTTCGCGACGCAGGGGCCGCGGTTCCCTTTAGAGGATCAACATGGCGTCGCCGTAGCTGAAGAAGCGGTACTTCTCCTTCACCGCTTCGGCATACGCTTCGAGAATCCGCTCGCGGCCGGCGAGGGCGCAGACGAGCATGAGCAGCGTGCTTTTGGGGACATGGAAATTCGTGACCAGGGACTTCACCACCCGGAACTCAAAGCCCGGAGTGATGAAGAGATCCGTCCAGCCGGAGGTCTTTCCCGATCGGGCCCAGGTCTCCAGCGCCCGGCAGGTCGTGGTGCCCACGGCCACGACCTTCCCGGTCGGGGGCTGGGGGATTTCGAAGGCCTCGGAATGCATCTGGTGGTCTTCGGTGCGCTCGGCCTTGACCGGCTTGAAAGTGCCCAGGCCGACGTGGAGGGTGATGCGGCGGGTGTTCAGCTTCGCCAGGAGTTCCGGGGTGAAATGCAGGCCGGCGGTGGGCGCCGCGATCGATCCATCGTGCGCGGCATAGACGGTTTGATAGCGCGTGTCGTCCCCCCAGTCCGCCGGTCGCTTGATATAGGGGGGCAGGGGGGGCTTCCCCAGCGTCTTGAGATCAGGTTCCTGGTCGAACTCCAGGATCCATCGCTCGTCCTCCCGGCCCACCAGCAGGACCGAGAGGGGTTTCCCGCCCGCCTGGAGGCCGAATTCGGGCCGGGCAGGGTCGGCGATCCAGAGCCGTTCTCCCGCCTTGAGCCGGCCGCTGGCATCCAGGAGGGCGTGCCACTTCCGCTCTTCCAGCCGGCGAACCAGGAGAGCGGCAACCCGGCCGCCCGTATTCCGGATCAGGTAGATCCGCGCCCGGAGCACCCGTGAGTCGTTGAGGTAGACGGTCTCGCCCTGCAGGTAGTCGGGAAGGTCGGAGAAGCGGCGGTGTTCCCGGCGGCCGTCGCGGTGTAGCACCAGGAGGCGCGACTGGTCCCGCCGGGGCAGCGGGGCCTGCGCGATCAGCTCCGGAGGGAGCGGGTAATCAAAGTCAGAAACTAGCATTTGACGGGGAAGGGGAGTATTATAAGGTGAAACCCCACCATAGGGAGAACGAATCATGCTCTGGCTCATCACTTTTGCCCTCCTGGCGCAGGATCCCGTCGACGGCACGATCACGTTCGATTCCAGCCTGGAGCTGGAGACAGTCGTCCGCGACGGCAAGGGCGAAAGCACCCGGCTCCTGACGCTCAACCGCAAGGAGAAGTTCCGCCAGCGCAAGGTGGACGCCAAATCGGTCAAGATCGAGTGCTTGAACTCCACGGTGCAGAAAAGCGGTTCGGACATTCTGATCGAGGAAAAGCCCACGGCCCTGGCCGGTCAGTCGTATGTCGCCACCCGCACCGAGACGGGCTGGGTGGCCTCGGACCCCGACGGAGGCGCTCCTCCGGCGGAAGGCCAGAACCTCGGGGCCTGGAACTCCATCGGCACGCTGCTTCCCGCGAACGCCGAGGTCAAGGCCGGGGACAAGTGGACGGTCGAGTCCAAGGATCTCTTGCCCTTGATCTTTCCGACGTCGATCCGCGACGCCTCGGGAAAGCTGGAGTGCAGCTGCGAGTCGGTGGAAGGAGGCAAGGCCGGCGTCGTCTTCACGGGGCAGATCACCGGCAGGAGCAAGGACGACATGCAGGCCCAGATCACCCTGACGATCAAGGCCGGGCGCCTGACCTACGACCTGGCCAAGAAGGCGCCCGTCTCCCTCCTGTTTTCCGGCTCCTTCGAGTCCAACATGGACATCGTCGACGTGATCCGCAAACCCGGCACCGGCACCACCATCGGCAACCAGGAAGAGCGCCGGAAGATGGGCGAAATCTCGATCAAGAGCCGCAAGCTGGAGATGTCGCT
>DATGFI010000537.1:0-2914 GCA_035309205.1 Planctomycetota bacterium
GCAGCGCGAGCTTCTCCCGGAGGCGGGAATTGCACGCCACCCCTCCCCCCACCGCCAGCCGCCAGGTGCGTGTCCGAAGGCAGGCTTTCACCGACTGTTCTACCAGAACGTCCACCACCGCCTCCTGGAAGCCGGCCGCCACGTCCGCCCGGTCTTCGGCCGACATCGTCAGCTCGCCTCGCCCATCCTGGCCGCGAACCCTGTAGAGTACGGCCGTCTTGATCCCGCTGAAGCTGAAGTCGAAATTGTCGGCGACCGTGCGCTTGAATAGGACCTTCTTCGCGTCGCGGCCCCGCGACAATCCGTCGATGATCGGCCCGCCCGGGAAACCCAGGTTCAGGATCTTCGCAACCTTGTCGAAGGCTTCCCCCGCCGCGTCGTCCGTCGTCGATCCCAGAAGCTCATGGTCGATCTCGCTGATGGACCGATACAAGCTCGTATGCCCGCCGGACACGACGAGCGAGATGCACGGCCAGGCGAGTTCCGGGAAGGAGAGCTTGTTCGAGTAGATGTGCGCGTGGATGTGATCGACCCCCAGGAGCGGCTTGCCGGTGACCAGGGCCAGCGACTTGGCCATCGAGACCCCGACCAGGAGCGCCCCCACCAGGCCGGGTGCGCAGGTGACCGCGATCCCGTCGATGTCCCGGAGCGTGACTTTCGCGTCCGACAGCGCCTTTTCGACCACCGGATGGATCATCTCGATGTGTGCCCGGCAGGCGATTTCCGGCACGACCCCGCCGTAGGCGCGGTGGATCTCGATCTGGGAATGGACGACGTTCGAGAGGATGTCGCGGCCGTCCGCGACGACCGCCGCCGACGTCTCGTCGCAGGACGACTCGATGCCCAGGATCTTCATGCGTGCTAGTCTTCCTGGGTCTTGGGGTTCTTCTTGAGAACCCGGGCCTCCACCTTCGGCTCGCGCTTCTCGATCTTCGCCTTCAGGATCTCGACCGCCGCCTCGAGCTGGAAGTCGCGGAAGCCCTCCGGAGGTGCGGGTTTTTCGCCCTTGGCCACCCGCTCGTCGCTCCAGGTCTTCATCAGCTTCGAGTACTCGTCCTCCGACATCTCGACCTGGTAGTCGGGTGCGATCCCATAGTCCTTCTTCCCTTCCTCACGGTGCACGCTCGTCCCGTTCGGGGTGTAATAGCGCGCGGTGGTGATCTTCAGATACGAGCCGTCGGGAAGACCGTACGGCGTCTGGACCGAGCCCTTCCCAAAGGTCCGATCGCCGACGATCACGCCGCGGCCGCGATCCTTCATGGCGCCCGAAAATATCTCGCTCGCGCTGGCGCTCCCTCCATTGACGAGGACGACCAGGGGCAGAGGCGGCAACGTCCCATCCTTCTTCGCATAGATCTCGCGCTTGTCGTCGTCGGTGCGCCCGCGCGTGGTGACGATGAGGCCGTCCTCGAGAAAGCGGTCCGCGAGCTCGACGCACTCGTCGAGGAGGCCGCCGGGATTGAAGCGCAGGTCGATGATGAGTCCTTTGGCGCCGCCGTCGATCAGCTTCTTCACCTCGGCATCGAAGGTCTCCATGATCTTCGAGAATTCGGTGATGCGGATGTAGCCCAGGGCGTCCGGCAGCATCTTCGCCTTCACGGTCTTCAGCACGATGATCTTGCGGGTAAGCGTGACCTTGAAGAAATCGCGGCCCTTCCGGGCCATGGTCAGCGTCACCTGGGTGTCGGGCACCCCCTTGATGCGGCGGACGAGTTCGGTCAGCGGCTGTCCTTTGGTGGTCTTTCCGTCCACTTCGCGGATCAGGTCGCCGGGGAGGATGTCGGCCGAAAAGGCGGGCGTGTCCTCGATCGGCGTCTCGACGACAAGGAAGCCGGTCGGGCGGTCGATGCCGACGACGATGCCGACCCCGCCGAACTTCCCGTCCATGTTGTTTTCTTTGAATTCCTTGAATTCCGGGGCGGTGAAATACTCGCAATACGGATCGAGCTTGGACGTCATCCCCTCCAGGGCGCCGTCGAGGACAGTCGCGGGGGCGACGCCGGGATAGTAGCGCGAGTTGATCCGGTCCAGGGCAACTCGGACCTTGGAAAGGTCTCCGACGTGGCTCTGGCGGCCCCAGATCTGCCAGCCCATGCCGAGTCCCGCAAGGCCGAACAGGAGGGCGAAGACCGGCGTCAGGAAGGTCAGGAGCGGAGGGGGCCGGCGCTCGATCATAAGAAATCCTCTTCAGTACGTTGGCGGGCGGATTATAGCATGGAACCCGCGGCGCAGGAAACCAGAGAGGGGTAACCCAAGTCCTTTTCTTTCAGCGACTTGGGACAACCGCGGCAATTCCACCGCCAGAACTTCCGAATTCAGTTCTTGGGGTATACTTAACACGCGAGCGAGGGGCCGAAAAGCCCGAGCTCCTAAGATGGCTGGAAACCTAAAGCCCGAACCCGTGTCCTCACATACGCAGGACTCCCAGCGGATGGTCCGTGTGGCAGTGTCGCCCGGCCCCGCGGCAACCCCTCCCCTGCCCCCGCCTGCACTCCACGACTTCGTGAAGCTGATTGAAGAACTCAAGTCCCTCAAGAATCGCTCCCAAAGCCTGGACCTGGCGAAGCTGGAGGACCAGCACAACCAGGCCCGCGACGCCGCCGTCAAGGCCGTCGAAAAGAAGGCCGGCCGGGGCGACTCGGGCGACATCGTTCGGCTTCAGTCCGAGGCGAAGAAGATCGTCGATGCCGAGCATGAGCGCTCGAAGGAGATCCTGGTCGCCAAATTCCAGAAGATCGACCAGGGACTGGCCTCCCTCGCGCGCTTCCTGCAGGAACTGGGCCCGGTCAAAGAGCTGGAGTCCCGGGTGCACGAGCAGGAAGGCCGCCTCAAGAAAATGGAAGAGGAACTTCGCGTGCAGCGGAAGGTCCTCGCGCACGAACAGGAAGAGCTGGAGCGCGACAAAAGCCTGTTT
>DATGFI010000538.1:0-5054 GCA_035309205.1 Planctomycetota bacterium
GTGCTACGGAGGCGACATCAGCCGAAAGCGCAAGCTCCTGGAAAAACAGAAGGAAGGCAAGAAGCGGATGAAGAACGTCGGCAATGTCGAGATCCCCCAGGCCGCCTTCATGGCGGTGCTCAAGTCGGGGGATGACGTCGAATGAGCCTGAAAACCGTTCCGACGGCGGACTCCGGCGGTGCCCGGCCCCCGAGCGACGCCACTCCCCTGGAAACCCTGTTCCGGGGCCGGAGCCCCGCCGTCGCCGCGGCGGCGCTGCTCGCGCTCCTGGAGATCGTCCCCCTGGCGGGGCTGGTCGTCGCGATCCGGGAAGGCGCGAGCGTCTGGATGGTCCTGACCTCGGTGCTCGCTTCCGTCGCCCTCCTGCCGCCCCTGGCCACGAGCCTGGGTCAGCGCTGGGGCTACGCGCTGGGGCAATACGTCGTCTGGGGCAGCCTGGGCGGCATCGTCCTTCGCACGCTCCATACGGGCTTCTCCCTCCTTTACCTGCCTCCGGCGATGCTTCTGGGGGTGCTCCTCGTGGCCCTCAGCACGCCTAAGGGCTCCTCGGGAGGCGGGACCCGGGTCGAGAAGAAGCCGGAGTCGTTCGGGGTCTGGTGCAAGGAGAACATCGAGGCCATCATCGTCGCCTTCATCATGGCGCTCGTCATCCGCTGCTTCTGCATCGAGGTCTTCAAGATCCCTTCCAGCTCGATGGAGCCCACGCTGTTGGGCGACGTCTCTCAAACCCACCGGCGCGAGAGTTGCCCCTTCCGGGACTACCACGTCCCCCTGGGAAGCGACACCGCCAGCGGCGACCGGATCATGGTCACCAAGTACTATTACGCGATCTCCCCCGTCGAGCGATACGACGTGGTGGTCTTCAAGTTCCCCCTCAACCAGGCCAAGAATTTCATCAAGCGCGTGGTCGGCCTGCCGGACGAGGACCTCCGGATCTACCACGGCAACCTCTACGTCCGGCACAAGGGAGAGCAGAAGTTCAAGATCGCCCGTCGCTCCCTCCGCACCCAGGACTCGATCTGGATCGATCCGGCGAAGGAGACGAACGGCTATCTGAACAGATTCGAGGACTTCCGCCGCTTCTGGGATGCCGGCCCGCTCGCCGGCGCCACCGGGAACGCCGAGCCCGTCGTCGCCGAAGGGGAGCTCTCGACGCAGGAGAAGGACGGCCAGCGCTCCATCCAGTTTTCCTACCGCCCCAAGTCCCTGGACGATGCCGCGGGCAAGGAAGTCGACGATGTCCGCATCGCGTTCGAGTGCGAGGTCACCGGCCCCAAGGGCCAGGTGTTCGCCGAGGTCGTCAACGCCTATGGACGCTTCGAGGTGTGGCTCGACACCGACGGAGAAAGCCAGCTGCGCTACCACAAGCCCGGCAGCGAGAAGGGACAGCCCACGGAGATCCATCCCCTCAAGGACGTCCAGCTCACGATGGACCGCCGCCTGAAGCTGGAACTGTCCATCTTCGACGGGGTGGCCTACGCTCGGGTCAACGATGGGGAACGGGCGAGGATCACGTTCATCGAGAACCGGGAGGACCTGGCCGAGAACGAGTCCCCGGAACGACGCATCGCCTTCGGGGCCAAAGGGCTCACGTTCAAGGTCCGGAACCTGGCGCTGGGCCGAGACATCTACTACCGGGGGCGCAACGATCGGGACCAGGGACTGCGCGAGGACGAAGTGGTCTCCATCCCTCCCCACTCCTACATGATGATGGGAGACAATGTCGCCAACAGCCACGACTCGAGGGCCTGGCTCAAGAGAACCTTCCACCTGAAGGACGGAAGGACCATCGTCTGCGAAGAGCAGCAGATCAACCGGAGCTATTCTTCGGATTTCCTCATGACCCTGAAGGAGAAGTACAACCTGCCTCGCACGCCGGACCTGGGCATCGACGGCGACGAGCACGGCAACGAGATCGCCCTGTTTGACAGCGATATCGAAAAACAGGATCCGGCCGAGCCGTTCCGCTTTGTTGATGAGAAGTTCATCGTCGGAAAGGCGCTGTGGATCTGGTGGCCCAACGGCCGCTGGTTCCATCTCATCCGGTAGCGTCTCCCGGGGGGCGGGGTCGGATGGGGGACGAGGAGGGGGCCGATCTGTGGAGGCGCTCCTCAGAACCACCGATTGATGACGTACACGAAGGCGCCTCCCAGCACCAACACCGCCGTCAGGACGCCGAGATTCGCCAGCGCCCGCTTGAGGATGGCCTTGGGATCGTCGGACCGGGCCGCCTCCAGGACGACCAGGATGACCAGAACGATCGGGAAGAAAAGCAGCAGGTAGCTGACGCCGTTCATGCAGGTTTCTCCGGCGCGGATGCCGGGGCGCCGACCGTCGGGACGGCGGGCAGGGCCGACGCTTCCAGCCCGGCAGGGGTGGCCGGTTCCTCCCCTCCCAGCGCCTTGGCATCCACCAGGCTCAGCATCACCACGAGATTGAGCAGACCCACCACGCACACGTAGAGCAGGCCAGGATCAAACCAGCTCGGATCGAGCCCCGGGCGGATGATGGCCTTTTGGGCTCCGCGAAGTTTGGCAATCAGGAGCGTGAGACCGGAGCCGTACTGGCCCACGAAGTAGAAGGGATTGTCGTCAAAGGAGACCGGCCGGAACCCGGAGATCCACATTCCAAAGAGATAGGTCGCGCCCAGGATGGTGAAGAAGAAAAGGCCCTTCTTCCACTTCCCCAGGAGGACGTGGCCGGCTCCCGGGACGAGCCATCCCGCCAGGAAGGCGACGCCCTTCATCCGTTCGCCTTTCTTCTGAAACAGGCTCACAAGGACGAAGAGGAATCCCCCTACAGCCACGATGAGCTTCAGGAGTCTCATAATTACATTCGGAAATTCTCGCCCAGGTAGGTCTGCCGCACCAGCGGATCCGCCTCGATCTCCGCCGGCGTCCCCGTTTTGAGCACCTTGCCTTCGTTGATTATATACGCGCGGTCGCAGACGGTTAGAGTTTCCCTCACGTTGTGATCCGTCAAAAGAACGCCGATGCCGCGGTCCCGGAGCCCGCGGATGAAGCCCTGGAGCTCGCCCACGGCGATGGGATCGACGCCCGAGAACGGCTCGTCCAGCATGAGGATCGAGGGGCTCGTGATCATCGCCCGGCATATTTCCAGCCGGCGCGTCTCCCCTCCCGACAGGGTGTAGGCCTTCTGCGCGGCGATCTTGGTCAGGCCGTACTCGGCCAGCATGGCCGCCGCCCGCTCGCGCCGATCGCCCTTCACGTCCTTCCGGGTCTCCAGCACCGCCAGAAGATTCTCCTCCACGCTCAGGCGCTGGAACACGGAGCGCTCCTGGGGAAGGAACCCCATGCCTTTCCGGGCGCGCTTGAAGATGGGCAGCTTCGTGACCACGTCGCCGCGGAACACGATGCGGCCTCCGTTGGGGGTCACGATCCCGATCGCCATACGAAAGGTCGTCGTCTTACCGGCGCCGTTGCGTCCGAGGAGCCCGACCACTTCCCCCCGATGGACCTGAAGGCTCACGCCGTCCACGACTTTCCGCTTGCCGTAGATCTTGGAGACGCCGTCGACCTCCAGCAGTGTTTCTTCCGTCATCTCGTGGCGCCTACCATACACCACGGGGGACCGCCATACCATAAAATCGACGGCGCGGCGGAGTCGTCACGGGATCTATCCGACGTGCAGGAGGGAAGCCGAGCGTCCGCGCGCCAGGAGAGCCCGGAGCTCCGGGGCCGTCGACAGGGCCGGGTCGCGGGCCACCAGGGCGAACGCATCCTCCCGAGCCAGCTCCAGCAGCCTCGCATCCTCCACCAGTCGCGCGGCCTTCAGTTCCGGCAGGCCGCTCTGCCGCGTCCCCAGCAGCTCTCCGGGTCCCCGCAGGCGCAGATCCGCCTCGGCGATGCGGAAGCCGTCGCTCGTCGAGACGAAGGTCTCGATCCGCTCGCTGCCCTTTCCGAACAGGATGCAGAAGGACTCGTAGGCCCCCCGGCCGATCAGCCCGCGCAGCTGATGCAGCTGGGAGAGCCCGTATCGCTCGCAATGGTCGATCACCATCAGGCTCGCATTGGGGACGTCAATCCCGACCTCGATGACGAGCGTCGAGACGAGGAGCTGGACGCGGCCGGCGCGAAACTCCTCCATGACCGCATCCTTCTCCTCCGGCTTCATCCTGCCGTGCAGGAGGGCCACCCGGAAGTCCTTGAACGCCTCGGTCAGACCCTCGTGGGCCTTGATGGCCGACTGGAGCGCGATCTTGTCGGATTCGTCCACCAGCGGATAGACGAAGTAGGCCTGGCGCCCCTCGCGAAGCTTCTGGCGGATGAAGGACAGTTTCTCGCGCCGGCCGGCGCCCGGGACGAACATCGTCCGGACCTCCTTCCGTCCGGGCGGAAGCTCGTCAAGCACGGTCAGGTCCAGGTCGCCGTAGAGGGTCAAGGCCAGCGTCCGCGGGATCGGCGTCGCGGTCATGACCAGAAGGTGCGGCCGGAGTCCCTTGCGGCCGATCGCCGCCCTCTGGAGGACGCCGAACTTCTGCTGCTCGTCGATGACCGCCAGGCCGAGATCCTTGAATCGGACGTCCCTCTCGATCACCGCGTGGGTTCCGATCAGGAGATCGACCTCCCCCCGGGCGACGGCGGCCAGGAGCTCCTCCCGCTTCTTCCCCTTCAGGCCTCCTCCCAGGAAGGCGATGCGCACCCGGGAAGAGCCCAGGAGCCGCTGAAACGTGCGGGCGTGCTGCTCGGCCAGGATTTCCGTCGGCGCCATCAGGACCGCCTGGGTACGCTTCCCGACGGCGGCCAGGAGCGCGTACGCGGCCACGATCGTCTTGCCCGCACCGACGTCTCCCTGCAGCAGGCGGTTCATCGGCGAGCCCGACGCCAAATCCTTCCGGATCTGCGCGATCGCCCGGTCCTGCGCGCCGGTCAGCTTGAACGGGAAGAGCACGCGGATCCGAAAATCGAGGGCGTCGCTGATCTGGAGCCGTCGCCCTTCCGTCTCCCGTCTGAGGAGGCGCCGGCGCAGGGCCAGCTCCGCCTGGAGCCGGAAGAACTCCTCGTAGGCGAAGCGGCGACGCCCCGCCTCGGCTT
>DATGFI010000539.1:0-6878 GCA_035309205.1 Planctomycetota bacterium
CGCCGCCCAGGACCCGATCTCGAAGATCCCCGAGTACAAGGTCTGCGCGGTCCGGGTGGAGAAAGCGCCGTGATCGACCCCGAGATGGAGTTCTTCCTCGATCCCTCCCGCTGCATCGGCTGCCAGGCCTGCTTCCATGCCTGCGCGGAGTGCGACACCCACCGGGGCCGGTCCATGATCCATCTCGAATACGTCGACCGGAGCGTCTCGGTTCAGACCGTTCCGGTCGTCTGCATGCACTGCGAGGATCCGGCCTGCGCGAATGCCTGCCCCGCGGACGCCATCAAGAAGACGGCCGACGGCATCGTTCAATCCTCGCTCCAGTCCCGGTGCATCGGGTGCTCCAACTGCGTCCTGGCCTGCCCGTTCGGAGTGCCCAAGTACGTGGCCGAAATCGACCAGATGATGAAGTGCGACCAGTGCTACGACCGGACCTCGGCGGGCAAGCGCCCGATGTGCGTGACGGTGTGCCCCAGCGGCGCGCTTGCCTTCGGAACGCGGAGCGAGATCGAGAAGAAGCGGCGGGAGAAGCCCGTCAACACCTTCTACTTCGGCTCCGAGCCGGTCCGGACGAAGGTGCGGCTCATGATGCCGGCGGGACGGGAAGCGCTGGAGATGGACGTGGCGGATCTCGTGGTGATCGACAAAGTTGGGGAGGGCGAAAATGCCGGCGTGGAAGCACGATTTCCCGGTTTCCTGGGCCGATGACCATTACGTCACCCGGCGGGAGTTCACGAAGTCCCTGGTGCTGGTCTCCTGCGCCGCCTCCGTGGCCAACGGCGCGCTGGTCGCGATGGGCGCCCTCGAGAAGCGCCGGGGCCCCGAGACGCTGGAGCCCCGGAGGATCGGCTTCGTCCACGATCTGCCCGTCGGCGGGTCGAGGGTCTTCGGCTTTCCCGGTCCGGAGGATCCGTGCCTCCTGGTCCGGCTCGACGCCGACCGCTTCGTGGCCTTCCGGCAGAAGTGCACCCACCTGGGGTGCCCCGTCCTCTACCGGAAGGAGTCCCGGAAGCTTCACTGTCCCTGTCACGAGGGATTCTTCAGCGCCGAGGACGGGAAGGTCCTCGCGGGGCCGCCGCCCCGGCCGCTGCCCCGCATCGAGCTGGTTCGGAAGGGAGATGAACTGTGGGCTATGGGAATCCAGGCGTAAGCAGTCTGCGCCGCATCCGGGCGGAGCGCCGGGGCGGTCTCACGGTGATCTACACGGTGATGGTCTCCATCCTGCTCCTGATCGTCGTCCAGTTCGTGCTTCTGGTCGTCGCGCTCGAGGACTTCCTTTCGGGCAGCCGGACGGTCCTTTCGGGAGCGGCCGTCGCCTCGGGGGCGTGTTTTGCGGCGACGTGCTGGCTGATCGGGTATGTGACGCCCAAACGGGCGTCGTGAGGGAAGAGCGATGAAGATGAACGGTTTTCTCAAGAGCGGGCATCCCGCGACCCTGGCGATGTCGTTCCTCTACTTCGATGTCAGCTTCATGGTCTGGGTGCTGATCGGCGTCCTGAGCGTCTACATGGCCGCCGATTTCGCCCCGAGCGCAAGCCAAAAAGGGCTCCTCGTCGCGCTCCCCATCCTGGGGGGATCGCTCGCGCGGCTCCCCATGGGGTTCCTGGTCGACCGCATCGGCGCGAAGAAGACGGGCATCGTCGGGCAACTGATCGTCATGATTCCGCTCCTTTGGGCCTGGAGGGCGGGGAATAGCCTCTCCGAGATGATGTCGCTCGGGGTGCTGCTGGGCGTCGCGGGCGGGAGTTTCGCGGTCGCGCTTCCCCTGGCCAGCCGCTGGTATCCCCCGGAACACCAGGGTCTGGCGATGGGGATCGCCGGCGCCGGGAACAGCGGCACCGTGCTTTCGGCCCTCTTCGCCCCCCGCCTGGCCGAGCACTTCGGCTGGCACCAGGTTTTCGGCCTGGCCCTCATTCCCGTCGGGGTCACGCTCCTCCTCTTCATCCTGCTCGCCAAGGAAAGCCCCCAGCGGCCGCCCCCCAAGCCGTTCTCGGCCTATCTGGCGCTTCTGAAGCGGCGGGAGACCCTGTGGTTCTCCCTCCTCTATGGCTTCACCTTCGGCGGCTTCGTCGGCCTGGCCAGCTCCCTCGTCCTCATCTTCCACGATCAGTACGGCCTGGCGAAAGTGACGGCCGGAACGCTGACCGCGCTGTGCGTCTTTTCGGGAAGCTTCATGCGCCCGGTGGGAGGATTCCTCGCCGACCGGCTGGGCGGCATGCGCGTGTTGGGAAGCGTCCTCTTCGCGGCGTCGCTCCTCCTGGGCGCCGTGGCGCTGAAACCCGCGCTCGTCGCGGGCACGGTCCTCCTCTTCCTGATCATGGCCTGCCTCGGCGTGGGGAACGGGTCGGTCTTCCAGCTCGTCCCCCAGCGCTTCCAGAGAGAGATCGGGGTCGCGACCGGCATCATCGGATCGGCAGGGGGTCTTGCGGGATTCCTCCTGCCCAGCCTGCTCGGGGTCCTCAAGCAGGCGACGGGAAGCTACGGAGCGGGATTCTTCTGCCTGAGCCTGGCCGGGGCTTACGGCGTCACGCTCCTCTGGCTCCTGAAGGAGTCCCAGGGGCTCTCCCGGAGCGCGGACGCCTTGATGGAAGCGAACGCCCGAGGGTAAGCGTTCAGAGAACCTGAACGCCGACCTAAATGGAGTATTTGGGAACTAAGTACCGTAGCGGCGGTTTCCGAAGCTCCCCGAATTGAACATCCTAGCGCGTTTAGCATTTCTTGCTGCGGTTTTGGCGTGGTTCTAGACCACGTTAGGCGAGTTTAGGCAAACGAGAGCTGGCGTAGATCCGCCGTCTTTCAATCAACGTCCAACGCTGGACGCCTAGTGCAATTTGAGCAGGTCTACGGGAGAGACTATTTCTCGAAGGACCCGTTCGGGATTAATTCCTTCCCTTCACATTTGAGACTCACGTCATCAATCCAAATTTGACCTTTCTTGGAGCTGGTGATGATCCGGACACTGATGGTGCTGATACCGGCAGGAACGGTGAACTTCGCCGATGCTCTACTCCAGAATGGGCTATCGGCTTCGATTTTTGCCACTGGCTGAAAGAGCCCCCCTTGAGCGTCTTTCTCGTACATGGTGAGGCCCTCACTAGCCTCGGTGCCGGATGAGAGATACCAGCAGGAAAGCTCGTACTCCTTGCCGGGAATGAGTCTGACAGGGGGAGAAAGGGTGATCGTATTGCCCTTTCCATTCGGGACAATCGTAAACGAAGTCTTCCCGCTATGGGCACAGGTCTCCGAAAGGCCGACTTTACTCGTGGGCTCGAACGCGGCCCAGTCCTTTGCAGCTCCCCAGCGATCTTTCCCCGTGGTATTTTGGAAGACGGTGTTCATCTTCGGACGGATCTTCTCACGATCAGCATCTTGGAGGAGCGGCCAGCTTTGTTGATACCAGTAGACAGCGCGCGACTTCATCTTCGTCCTCACCCGCTTAGTGGTGTCCTTATCTACCGCGATCCTCGCCGTACCGGTTGCACCCGTAAGCCCCATCTTCGCTTCAACTTCCGTGGAGCCGGTCCACCAGCCATCGCCAATCACTACTTTGTCCTCACCCTTGGCTGATTTGGTGAGTTCCATTTCCGCCAATGCCTTAAGAAACACGTCCGCGCCCTTGGCAAGCAGGGGAAGCCCGCGCATCCAGTCGTCGCGGACAAAGCAGTAGAACCGACCCATGAGCATGTTCGCTTCGGCATCGTCCGCGTTGGCCGCCAGTTTCCCCTCGGCATCCTTGACCTTGTCGTATTCCTTCTTCAGGGCGTTCATGTCCTTCTTCTGCTCGCGAATGAGTAGTACAGCGTCGGTATCCTTTGCCTTGATCGCCGCTTTCTCCGCTTCCGACAGGGCCGCCAGAGCATCGTCGTACTTGTTCTCGGCAGCCAGTTCTTCCGCCTTCTTGATCGGATCAGAGTCTTGGGGAGCATTCAAGGTTAGCAAAAGGAGAAGTGCAAAGATCATGTCGTTCCCCAACCCATTCACTAGACCTGAGCTGCGTACCTCTCCTTGGAGGTGCCTACTCATTTCCTGAGGTATGGTTCAAGTTATTATATCACCCTTGCGGAGGTGTGGGCTCCGGTGCTCTCCCTTGGGACTTGATGCCCATCGCACGTTCCTCCTGCGGGCAAAAACGTCGATGCCGGGATCAGTTCCGATGGTTTCTGACCTGGGATAGCGGAGGGCTTGCCCCGAGGCTAGGGCGAGCCGTC
Organism: Planctomycetota bacterium; assembly: GCA_035309205.1. GTDB lineage: Bacteria > Planctomycetota > MHYJ01 > MHYJ01 > JACPRB01 > JACQFK01. The sequence continues at coordinate 4,209 of DATGFI010000539.1, forward strand.
GTCCGGCGGATGCTGCGCCGCTCCCCGATGCCAAGCGGAGCTCTCCGCCCCCTCCGGAAGATCCCCGGAGAGTCTCGGGAGGGGTGGGGGACCTAGGACGAGCGGACGCGAGGTCCCGCGCGAAGTCGCTGTCGCGTTCGGATAAAGCCGGGCGCTCGTCGCCCCGGCTGTACTATTTCGAGGCCTCTTCTCCACGTAACGACAACGAGGGGAGGGCCATCATGAAGACGATCGCCTGGGCGTTTGTGGCGCTGGCCGCGGCCGCCGCCGCCGGGCCTTCCCGCACGGCCGCCCGTTCCTTCCGCGCCCGGCCCGAACCCGATCCATCTTCACCGGGGGAGTCCCAGGCCTCTCCCGTGGGCCGGCTGCTCCGGGCGGATCCGATCCAGATCGTTGCCGCGTTTCCCGGAGACTCGGCGGTCGGCCCGAAAATCACCCCGGACAACGTCGGGGCCGCCGGACCCGACCACGTGGTCGATTTCACCTGCGCGAACCTCGTGGTGCACGATAAGAAGACCGGGAAGGTCCTCTCCCGGAAATCGCAGGTGGAGTTCTGGAAGGATCTGGGATTTCAGGACCTCCACCCGAACGATCCCCGCTTCCTCTTCGATCCTCTCTCCGGACGCTGGATCGGGACGATCGCCGATGATCGGGTGCACCACCTGTATCTGGCCGTCTCCACCACGTCCGATCCGACCGGGCCCTGGAAAGGAATCAAGACCCCGTTCGACTCGCCGGACTTCGGCTTCCGGGCGGGCGTGGACAGGAACGGCTACTACGGCTGCTGGTGGAATCGCAACAAAGACCTTCACACGATGATGACGTGCGGCGCGATCCCCAAGGAGGACCTGATCGCGGCCGGCGGGCCCGACCTATCGCATGTCCAGGTCTTTCCGGACCTGGAGATCGAAAGCTTCCCGGCGACCGACCTCGACCCCCGGAAAGCCCCCGGAGCGCCGGAGATCCTGCTCCACCGGGAGTTCGGGAACAGCTTTTCCAAGATGTACCTCTACAAGATCACCTGGACCGGCAAAGTCGCCGCGATCTCGAAAGTCCAGGAGCTTCCGCTGGGCAAGACCTACTTCAGCCCGAACGGCTCCTCCCAGCAGAATCAGGCTCTTCAGCCCGCCCCCGGCGCCCCCTTGCGCGCCGACGAAGGACGGCGGACGAGCTGCGTCTACACGTTCGGGGACAGTGTCTTCTCCTGCAACGAGGCCAAACGGGATCCGAAGACCAGACCCGGGATCTTCTGGTGCGAAGTCCGGAAAAGCGACGGCCAGGTCCTCCAGGAAGGATTGATCGACTCCCCGGACTGCGATTATCTGGCTCCCTCGCTTGCGGTGGATGCCCGCGGCAACGTGGGAATCGGCTGCACCCGGAGCTCCGCGTCGGAATTTCCCTCCGCCTGCGTGATGGGGCGGAAGGCGACGGATCCCAGGAATGTCATGGGGGACCCGGTCCTGGCGTTCAAGGGGACGACGGTCTTTACGGCGACGAAGCCCGGAGCCATCGCTTGGGGCAATTACAATTCGACCTGCATCGATCCGGCCGACCCGACGCTGTTTTGGACCTCGCAGGAATACGCCGGCAGCTCGACTCCCAACCAGTGGAGCACCTGCTGGGTGGCGTTCAGGCTGCATCCGAACTAAGCCGGGAGGGTGGGGCTCAGCCCGGCGGGACGCCGTTCCTCGGCCGGTGGCCATCCGGGCTCTTCGGAAATAGTTCTCGCGCCGACATCAAATCCGCGCCTCCTCTGGGCGACCCCGGCCTCTTCGCAAGCATCCCCGGCGCCGACCCAGGCCAGGCCCGTGACAAGATTAATTCGTGAAACACGGAGCCCGTGCCTGGTTCATCAGGATAGATGTGGCCGGGTTCGAAGTCCTGCGGTCGAAAACGATAAATGGACCCCTTCACGGTGCTGATCTCCAGCGCCGGCAGGAGGGTGTCGCTCCTCCGGTGCTTTCGAAGCAGTGCGAAGGCTCTGGGAATCGGAATCCGGGTCCTGGCCGTCGACCTTCGGCCGAGCTTGTCGCCGGCCTGCGCCTTGGCGGACCATTGCTTCAGCGCTCCCCGCTGCGATGATCCCGGCTACGTCGACCGGCTCCTCGAACTCTGCCGCCGGGAGCACATCGATCTGGTCGTTCCGACCATCGATACCGAGCTTCATCCCCTGGCGATCTCGCGGTCCCGGTTCGAAGAGGCCAACTGCCGGGTGTGCGTCTCGGATCCCGGCGCCATCGCCGTGGCTCGGGACAAGCTCCGGTTTGCCAAGAGCCTCCTGGGCTCGTCGCTTCCGGTGCCGAAGACCGCCCGGGCGGAGGAGGTGCTCCACGATTCCTCCCACTGGAGCTTTCCGCTGTGGGTGAAGCCCATCGGCGGGAGCCGCTCCGTCGGCGCCCGCCGGGCCCGGACGCCCGAGGAAGTCGGCCTGGCGATCCAGGAACGCAAGGACCTTCTCGCGCAGGAGGAATGTCCCGGCCAGGAACATACGGTCAACCTCTACATCAGCCGGCAGGGGAAGCTTCTGTCCGTCGCGGCCCATCGGCGCCTGGAAGTCCGGGACGGGGAGGTGAGCAAAGGGCTGACCGTTCAGGATCCTCGCCTCAGCACCGTCAGCCACCGGCTGGCCCGCGCGATCCCGGGGCTCCTGGGACCGGTCTGCTTCCAGTG
>DATGFI010000540.1:0-2346 GCA_035309205.1 Planctomycetota bacterium
ATGAACAAGGAGTTCTTCGGGAAAATCGCGGGCTCTCTCCGGACGATTCTGGCGAAACTGACGAGCGAGGCGCTCGGTTACCTGCTGTGTCCGCAGGACGTGCCGCTTCCCGAATCCCTCCGCGGCCAGGACGCTCCGCACACTCTCTCGTGGAAGACGATCGACACTGAGCGGCTGGTCGTTTACTTCTTCCTGGGGTCGCTGATCGGACCCGACAGCGCAAGCGCGACGGCCCGGATGTGCCTGGCCGACCTCATGAGTTTCATCGGGCGGAAGTACGCCTTTGACGACGCGTCGGGCTTCTCGAAGAGGCGGCTTACGGTCATCGTCGACGAAGTCGCCGATGCCCTCGCGCCCGAAAGCGTGAACCTGCTCAACAAGGCCCGCGGGGCAGGGCTCTCCATGGTGATGGCCGGCCAGAGTCTGGCGGATCTCGAGGTCGCTCTCGGAAGTTCGGCCGACGCACGGCGCGCTCTGGCGAACGTCGGATCCTTCCTGACGCTGCGGGCGGCCAACCCGGACGACGCCCGCTTCTTCACGGAGAAAGTCGGGGTCCGTCCGCTTCAGGTGGTCACGCGCGGAGAGAACTACGAGCCCGCGCTTCTCTCGACGGGCCGGGACGACATCTCCGACTTCGCCTATCGCTCGTCGACGAACACCTCCATGAAGAACGAGCATCTGCTGCCCACGTCGGCTCTGGATCGTCTGGCCCGATTCCACTTCTTTGGCCTCTGGTCGGGCGAGCTCCGGAAGGGGATGCTGCCCCTCCTCGATCCGCCGAAACATCTCTACTCTCCCATCCTGAAACGTGGGCGAGTGCGGTCGCCGGAGCCCGATCAAGCGCCGGCTCCGGACGTCATCCGCGGGCAGGGGAGCGAAGGCACCGGAGCACCCGATTCCAAGCCCGTCGACCAGCCGAAACCGCAGGAGGTAGCGTCGTGATTCGACTCCTCCTCAGGCTTCCCGTCGCGCTCGTTCTCGTTCTGACCGTGGTGTGGGCTACCGTTCTCGGCATGTCCCGCGACCCCGAATCCATCGTGGCGGGCGGCCTCGCCCAACTCACTTCGGCCTATCCGGAATTCAAGGCCCGCAAGGACTTCCTGAACGAGTGGGGGAGCCTTCCCGGAGATTGGACGCGGCCGCTTTCGTCGCTCGGAGGAGAGGCCTCCGCCCTTGGAAAGGCGGGCCTCCTTGTCAGTCGTTTTCACCTCGGGGCACTTCTCCGACTGGCCCCGGTCCTTCTGTGCCTGATGGCGGCCGGAGTCGTTTCCGGGCTCGTGCTTCGCGAACGAATGAGGGAAGCGGAAGGGTATGCCTCGCCAACGGCGGCCGGAATCGCTCGGGCCCTCGTCGGCACCGGGCTGTTCTGGCTGGCCCTCTTCGCGACGTCACCGATTCCGGTTTCCTACGCGTGGCTTTCTCTCGCCGGCATGGCCTCCGCAGTCGGTGCGGCGCTCTATGCGGCCAATCTGCCGCTCAAGCTTTGAAATCCCGATGATGGCGATTCATGTTGGTTTCGTCTAAGAGGGGGGAAAAACGAGGTCCGTAAGGCTGGTTAGGACGAAACCCCCAAAGAACGCGCACAAATGGGGGGGCATGTCGGGGTGGTGAAAGGACGTTTTGCCGGTCTTCGCACAACCCAGAAACAAAGGAGGATACCCCATGGAAAAGCGCCGCGACGCGATCGAGAAGAGGGCGATCGCGATCTTCGAAGTGGTCCTTTCAGATGTGATCGGACTGAGATCCGGCCAATCGTCCGCTGAGGCGGCGATGACTCGTCTGAGAGACGAGTATCGCCAGGAGATGCGGGGATTCCGCCTGATCATTTACCTCAAAGAGCGAGTCGGCGAGTCCTCCAAAGGGTTGTACTGGGGACGTCTCCGCCGTGATGAGAAGACCGGCCGCCAGGTGATCATCCACATCAAGAGAGGTCTCAAGAGATCCGACATCTATCGAGACTCCGAAGCCAGTCGGAAGGAGAGGCTGCGCGAGTACGATCGACGTCGCGCGTTGCTGAACGCGGCTCATCAGGAGTGTACCCAAGGGCTCGAATCGGCCAACAAGCGGTGGCGGCCTCTGGCGAACAGACATGAGTGGGAGTGCCAGGATCCCGGGTTCGCGCCGCCCTCGCTTCCGCCTCGGGTCCTGTCGCAGGACGAAGGGCTCCTCGGCGCCCTATGGATGGTTTGCCAAAGGTTGGCCGCCACCTCGATCGATGTCGGGACCTTCTGCGCCAGCTACGGGGCCAATCCCATCCACCAGGACCTGAACTTGGTCCACGAGTCGGGCCCGGACCATCCTCATGGGCGCGCCCGTTGGCACCACAAAGGTCATCCGTTGATGTGG
>DATGFI010000541.1:0-4609 GCA_035309205.1 Planctomycetota bacterium
ACGCCCCCCATCATCCATCGTGAAACCCCGGTCCGCCCCTGTGTCGCCATGGCGATCAGGTCGGCCGAAAGGTGCTCTCTGGCGGCAAGGATCTGGTGGGCGGGGGCGCCTTGCCGAATGATCGCTTCCGTGGGAAGGCCGGAACGGCGAAACTCGAGGCTCGCGGCCTCGAGTCCAATCGATCCAAGGCCATGCCTTCGATCCGCGTTCTGAACGCGGAAGCGGGGCGGGAGGATCTGGCAGCCTATCTGAAGGAGGCCACGAGATTCATCGGCGCACTGCCCGATCCCCTGAAGATGGACATGCGAGGGGATCGCTTCGGCATCGAGGGCTTCGGATCAATGTCGTATCTTCGAGTCGAGTGGGAAGTTGAAGGGCCTCCGGAATGGGCAAAGACGGTCACACGGATTTCTCGTCTGCGCTCCCTTCTCATTGCCTCATCAAAGCTCGCGCGTAAGTGTGCTTGGTCGTCCAGCCCTTCCCATGCAGGATCGGCCGCGTGAGCCCCTATGATGGCCGAGCCCGAGGCGGGACAAAGGCTCCCATTAGAAACCCGCTTCTCCGGGCGGCTCCTGCTCGAACTTACGTCTGCACTCATCGGAGCAAAAGAAGTAGGCCTTTCCTTCCCAGGTCAATTTGACCGCCTTAGCGAGCTGGACGACCTTACCACATTGCGGATCCCTAAGGGTGTTCGTCTTTCCATTGTTCAACCGGGTTACCTTGGATTTCTTGGCCACGACAGTTGCTCCTTCCTTTCAAGGGCCCGCGAAAGGGCGCGTAGGATATGGGCACAAGTGTGGCACTTCCCTAAAGGGAGATCAAGAATGTGTTGGACTCCAACGAGTCAATGACTACTCCTCCTCCATTTCTTTACCACATGATTCGCCCTCTCCGTGCGGGCACGGCACACGGGTGATGCGCTCGCCATCGACCTAAGCCGCCAAGGGCGGAAGTCATCCTCTCCCAAGGGGCGCGGATCCTCCGGCAGCAGGATTCGGGAGTCTGCTCTTGAGAGTCCTGGACCTCTTTCCGATCCTTCGGAACCTGGCGACGATCCCCTTCCTTCTGAAGGCGCGGGAGGGAGCCGAGAAGTACATCCATGATCTGGGGACAGCGGAATGGCCATCGTCACCTGCTTAATCGTCACAAGGGTCACCAACGAGCATCAACAATAGGGGTTTGCGCAATTGACGTGCCATCGGACACCTCCCTGGGGTGGAGGGTGTTCCAGACGCGCGTTCGAATCGCAATTGCCCAGGCTGAACAAACTTGGAGGGCCGATGCGCCGAACTCCCCTGTACGCGAGATTCCATTGCCGAAACGGCGAGTTCGCCCTTCCACGCTGGATTTCCCAACTCAATCTGAAGTATTCCGCAGCAGAAGTCCGGCTCTTTCTCAGGCGTCTTTCCAACTCGGATTGGCCCTTGGCTTGCTTCTCCAAGAGTGAACAATCGAGGACTCAGCCATGTTCGAACGCCTTCTGATGCCCTTGGACGGATCCCCGCGCGCAGAACTCATCCTCCGCCACGTTGACCGCATCCTCCGATGGGAGGACTCTGAAGTGCTCATTCTGCGGGTCGTGGGTCCTATCCCCGATTCCGGGATCGCTGAAGAAGACAGGTCCTTGATGGATGAGACTCGGCACGCTGCAGAGCGGTACATCCAGGATCTGGTGAAGCGCTTCGAAGAGCGTGGTGCCAAGGCCCGGGGCCGCGTCATTGTGGGCTCGACCGCTGAAGGCATCCTCGAGGTCGCTCGAGAAGAAGGCTCGACGATGATCGCGATGACTACCCATGGTCGCACCGGTCTGTCCCGTTGGTTTATGGGAAGCGTGGCGGAGAAGGTGGTTCGCGCCAGCAGCGTACCGGTGCTTCTGGTACGCTCCTTCCGCGCCACACCCCAGGGTGCGGTCGAGCCTGCGGCCGGGGAAGAGCTTCAATTCCGGAAACTGCTGGTCCCCACCGATGGAAGCTCCGGTTCGTTGGCGGCTGTAGGCCCTGCCGAAATGTTCGCCCGACTTTTCAATTCCGAGGTCCTCGTGCTCCATGTCGAGAGACCGGTACTCGCCCCGGGGGCGATCCTTCCGGGGATGGAAGCCGGCAGCATGCCCCTGCCGTCCGAGCCCCCTTCTTCGCTGCACGACGAGGCGACCCGGGAGGCGGCGGAGAGATTCCGTCAAGCCGGACTTCGGGTGACGCGACGGACGGTTCTGGGGGATCCGGCCGAGGAGATCATCGACCACGCCTCTTCGGGCATCGACCTGATAGCGCTGGCAACCCGCCGCCGCTCGGGCTTCTCGCGCTGGCTCACGGGAAGCGTCACCGAACGGGTCCTGCGACACGCCCCCGTTCCGCTCCTGATCGTGCCGGCAGAACAGACCAAGACAGGTCGATCTCAGTCCGACATCGCCCGGAGACGGAAGAAAGTCGCTCGCACTCGCTGACCTCACGGACCACGACCTTGATAGGAGGATCCCATGGAACTCCAAGCCATTCTCCGAACGCTCTGCTCGGCGAGAGAGTCGGATGGACCGATCGTGACGCTGACCCTGGAAGTGGCTCAGGCGCGGTTCCCCCCCTCGGCAAAAGCCTTCCTGAGGAACGCGGTGCAGGGGCGTTACGATTCAACAGAGGATTCCACCGCCAGCCGGGAGACGCTTAAATCCATCTCCGAGCGGGTCGGCCAGTACGCCGAGTCGGAGTTGCATTCCGAGGCTCAAGGCCTCTTCCTCGTGGTCGGTGACCACACATGGCAACCCGTCCAGCTTCCTGTTCCGATGAGGAATTTCATTCACGTCGGACGACTTCCCTACGTCGCTCCCCTTCTTGAGGCGGCGATGCAGACGCCTCGGGCCTACGTCCTGAAGTACGACCACCTCGAGGGGGTCGTCGAGGATTTCGAGGGTGATACATGGAGAGAAGTCGATCGCATCCCGTCTGCGGCAGTGAAGCGGGACGCAGAACACAAATCCTCTAGACGCGCGGCCCTCGGTCGGACCGGGACCCGACGGACCGGTGGCGGAATGGGCGGGGGCGGTCGTGATCGATTCGAGAGGCATTTTGAGGACGCGACAGAGGCCATGCTCGTCCAATGTGCGGCAAGAGTCGTTTCCCTTCAGAAAAGGGCTCCCTCCGAGGCAATCTACGCGTTCGGAGATCGGGAACACTTCCCGTTCTTCCGGGATCACCTCGCCCCCGGTCTAAGGTCTCAGGCCATCCATGTGGGGCCGCTGCCCCACCGACACGAGGACCTGCTGAGACAAGCGGTGCGACGCGAAGTGGGTCGCCTGACGAAGGAACGGGTGGACCGCGCGATCATGGAATTCCGCGACCGCAGGAGCGAGGGATGCTGCGTGGCGCTCGGCCCGTCAGAAGTCCTTCCGCTCCTGGACACGGGGAAAGTCTCCCAAGTCTTCATCGACGCGTACGATCCTCTCATGGGAGGAGAGTGCTCCGACTGCGGCGCTCTGTACGATGGAGACCGGGAAAGGTGCGACCCCTGCGGCAAGGCCCTCGTGGTGGCTTCCATGACCCAGGAGGTGGTCGCCCGGTCCGTTCTCCACCCTCCGCTTCCTATCACGTTCGTTCCCCGTTCCGAATCGTGGCTCAAGGAATTGGGAGGGATGGCCGCTCTTCTCTCGAAAAAAGCTCTCCGGACGAAGAGGTAAGTTATGATGCTTCTTCGGAGGATCTGACCGCGCATTCCGATGTCCGAACCTTTCTTTGATTTCGTCTTTGATCTCCTTGAAGAAGGAGAATATCTGCTGCTCGAGGTCGCCCTTCCAGGCGTCCTGGAAAGCGAAATCGACCTCACGCTCGAAGGCAGCCGGATCATCATCCGGGCTGAGCGACCCGCTCCCCGAGGATCGTCGATTCTCCGGGAGATCAAGCGGGGGATTCTGACCCGCGACCTGACTCTTCCCTGCGCGGTGGAGCTTCTGAAGTCGAGATACGAAGACGGCGTTCTTTGGCTTCAGTTCAAACGCCTGGAGCCCAGATAGCGCATGGCTGATCCCGACTACTACGCCGACCTTGGCGTGGCGCGCGATGCCGGTGCCGAGGATATTCGCCGCGCCTTCCGAAAGCTGGCGGCACAGTATCATCCGGATCGCCACCCCGGCGACAAAGCGGCGGAAGCGAAGTTCAAGAACATAGCCGAGGCTTACAACGTACTCGACGATCCCAAGGCGAGAGCTGCTTACGATCACGGGGGCCAGGCCCAGGTCGAAGCCGACACAGGATTTCGCGGCTTCGAATCCACGGAAGACGTCTTCTCTCGCTACGGAGACATTTTCGGAGACCTTTTCGGGGATCGAGTCCGGCGGACCGCTGCGTCGGAGCGGGGAGAGGACTACGAAGTAGAGCTTTCGATCCCCTTCGAGGAGGCCGCCCGCGGGGGAAAGAAAACCTTCACGATGAACGCCCCCGGCGCGTGCGACGCCTGCCACGGAACCGGTTCCGCCGACGGGCGGCCTCACCCGTGCCCGACCTGTCACGGCCAAGGCCAGGTGAGCCAGCGCGCACGCAAAACGGGAGGGTTCTTCTCCGTCACGACTCCGTGCCCGGGGTGCCACGGGAGCGGAGTTGATCCGGCAACGGCCTGCCCTCGT
>DATGFI010000542.1:0-2193 GCA_035309205.1 Planctomycetota bacterium
TCTTCATGCCGCGGATGCAGCGGAGGGCCCAGAGCTTCGCCTCGCCGGCGAAGATCGAGGCGGGATTGCTCGAGATCTTCTCGAACATCGGCCGGGCGGTCTCGAAGTCGCCCGCGATGAACTTGATCTTCGCCAGCTCCAGCTCCGCCTGGCTGCCGACGGGCTCGGGCTCGGCCTTCATCTCCTTGAGGATGTTCTCATAGGCGTCGCCGCCCTTGGCCTTGGCGATCTCCATGGAGCGCTGGAAGGACTCGGGGCGCAGCCAGCAGTCCTTGCACTCGTTGCGCAGCCGGCGGTACATCTCGAGCGCTTCGCTGGGGGAGTTCTTCTGGTTGAGCGCCTGGGCCCAGCTGAAGAACACGAACTGCGTGTGCAGGTCCCGGGCCTTCTTCTGCTGGATCTCCTCGAGCGCGCCGGGGTAGTTGTTGATCGCCCGGTCGAACTTGCCTTCCGCGAGCGCCTGGTCGGCCTTCACGAGGCTGGGCGGCTTGTCGCCCAGGTCGACCGACGTGATGTCCTCCCGCTTGGCCGTGCTGACCTTGCCGCCGGTTTCCGTATAGGTGACGCTCTGGGAGGTCATCGCGGTGACCTTCGCCTTGATCTCCGGGCCGCTCTTGAGGCGGATCACGTCCTGGGCCTCGGCGGAGGCGGCCAGGCCCAGGGCCATCGCGGCCGCGAGCGCTCCCGTCATTGCGTGCTTCATGGCTGTCCTCGTCACTTAAGGTTCTTGAGGGCCTTGTTGATGACGGCCTGGCCGTCGGTGCCGTTGAACTGCTGCTGTCCTTCCTCGAGCTTGGTGCGCGCGTCGGCGCCGCCGCCCGCGTCGGCCACGAGCTTCTCGGCCGCTGCCTGGGCCGACTGGTTCACGGTCCGGATTTCCTGCTCGACGCGCGAGTGGAGCAGGGGATCCTGGGCCGAGGTCTCCCCGAAGCGCTGCCATTCGCGGATCGCCTCGGCGAACTTCTGCGCGGAAAGGAAGGACTTCTCGATGCGCGCCTTCGTGACGTTGTAGTCCTTCTGCCAGTTGCCCTGGCTCTCGGTCGCCACCCACCGGCGCAGGTCCTCCTTGATGTCCTTGAGCTGCTTCATGGAGGACGTGGCGCCGTACTGACCCATCAGCTGGTCGCATTCGCCCCAGAAGCCCTGGGCCTTGGCCATCGCGGTCTGGTCCGCCACCGCCGCTTCGATCCGCTTCTTGAACTCGGCCACCTTGATCTGGCCGTCGCGGTCGAGGTTCACCTGCGCCCGGAGCGAGTTGGCCAGCCCCTGCAGGGCCGTGTAGCGGGTGCTCTTGTGCACCCGAGGATCCTTGAGCGCGTCCTCGCAGATGTCCAGGCCCGTGCGGTACTCCCCCCGCTGATAGGCCTCCGTGGCCTTGTTCATCGCCCGGGTGACGATCGTCTCAGCGCCGGCGCCGGCGCCGCCCGAACCCGACTCGTTGCCCGACCCCATCATGGCGAAGATGACCAGGGCGAACACCAGGGCGCCGCCGCCGATGCCGATGTAGAGCATCGACTTGGAGGAATCCTGGGCCGGCGCCGCCTGGCCGGCTCCGCGTTGCTGGGCCGCCTCGGAGCGGGAGGTTCCGGGATTCTGGACGTTCATGCGGCCCGTCGACGGCCGGCCGGTCTGGGGTTGGACCCGGCGCGCCGTGTCGGGCTTCGACACGCGCGACGTGCCCCGCCGGTCGGTCCCCTTGTTTCCGCCCATTCCTGGTTTCATGGTCACCTACCCGTAGTCAGCGAGCGATCCGGATCCGCGAGCCGGCCTACTTGATGCCGGCGATCGCGGCGTCGAGCTTCTCCAGGGCTTCCTTGTAGCCTTCCAAGCCGGGTTTCAGGGACTCGAGGTGCTTCTTGATCTCATCCTTCTTGGCCCCCTCGGCGACCAGGTCCTTCTGGGACTTGACCGCCTCCCGGTTCACGAACGCGACCGACTCGCGCTTCAGGAAGTCCCGCTGCTCCGAAAGCTTCTTGAAGAGCTCCAGGACCTCCTTCTCCTTGAACTTCTCGCCGTAGTCATTGACGGTCTTCGTCGCCCCGACGAAATCCCCCTTTTTTGCGGCCGAGCGCACCTCGCTCTGGAGGCCGACCATGCCCACCTCCCAGGACGGGCCCGTGTCCGCCAGGATGCCCTGCAGCTCCTTCAGGATGTCCTGGAGCTGCGGCCCGAAGACGGTGCCGCCGTAGTTGT
>DATGFI010000543.1:0-2214 GCA_035309205.1 Planctomycetota bacterium
CGTCAATAGTTCCCACGGCGGCTCAGGCGCCCAGGCTCGCTCCGTCCTCGGGGGCCTGAAGGCGGACCTCGTCACGCTCGCCCTCGCCTCCGACATCGAAATCCTCGAAACCCGGGGCTTCGTCAAGCCGGGCTGGCAGGACCGCTTTCCCGGCAACTCCTCGCCCTACACCTCCACGATCGTCTTCCTCGTCCGCAAGGGAAACCCCAAGGGCTTCAAGGCCTGGAGCGACCTCCTCCGCCCCGACGCGGCGGTCATCACGCCGAATCCGAAGACGTCGGGCGGGGCGCGCTGGAACTTCATGGCCGCCTGGGGTTCGATCACCCAGAACGGCGGTACCGAGGCGCAGGCGACGGAGTTCCTGAGGAAGCTCTTCGAGCGCGTTCCGGTGCTCGACACCGGCGCGCGCGGCTCGACCACGACCTTCGTGCAGAAGAAGATCGGCGACGTGCTGGTCGCGTGGGAGAACGAAGCCGTCCTCGCCCTGAAGGAGGAAGGCGGCGACCAGGTCGAAATCGTCTACCCCGACTCGACGATCCTCGCCGAGCCCCCGGTCGCCGTCGTCGACCGGGTGGTGGACCAGCGCGGCACGCGTGCCGCCGCGGAGGAGTTCGTGAGGTTTCTCTACACGGACGAGGCCCAGGAGATCATCGCCAAGTGGGGCTTCCGCCCGCACAACGCCGATATCCTGGCCAGGCACAAGGATTCCCTTCCCCCCTTCAAGAAGCTCTTCACCATCAAGGACGTGGCGGGGTCCTGGGCCGAGGCTCAGAAGAAGTACTTCGCCAGCGGCGGCATCTTCGACCAGATCTACCAGCCGCGATGAGACGCCGCAACATCCCGGGATTCAAGACGACGATGGGGGCCACGCTCGCCTGGCTTGGCCTCCTCGTCCTGATTCCGCTCGCGCGCATCGTGACGACCTCCTCGGATCTTTCCGCGGGCGAGTTCTGGAAGACCGTCTGGAGCCCGCAGGCCGTCGCGGCGTACGAGCTGACGTTCGGCGCGGCCCTCCTGGCCGCCCTGGTCAACGGCGCCATCGGCCTGCTGATCGCGTGGGTCCTGGTCCGCTACCGGTTTCCCGGCAAGAACTTCGTCAATTCGCTGATCGACATCCCCTTTGCGCTGCCCACGGCGGTGGCGGGCCTCACCTACGGATCCCTCTACGCACCCAAGGGATGGATCGGCCGCTTCCTCGCGCCCCTGGGCATCGAGGCCGTCCATAATCGCCTCGCGGTCTGCATCGTGCTCACGTTCGTGTCGCTGCCCTTCGTCGTCCGCGCGCTCCAGCCGGTTCTTGAGGACCTGGGGACCGAGTCGGAGGAGGCGGCTTACAGCCTGGGCGCCACGCGCTGGCAGACGTTCCGCCACGTCCTCTTCCCCAGCATCCTCCCCGCCTTGTTGACCGGCGTCGCCCTGGCCTTCGCCCGTGCCGTCGGGGAATACGGCTCCGTGGTCTTCGTCTCGGGGAACATTCCGATGAAGACCCAGATCGCGCCGGTCGTCATCATGGGCCATCTGGAGGCCTTCGAGTTTGACCGGGCCTCGGCCATCGCCCTGGTGCTCCTGGTGGCATCCTTCGCGATCAACGGCGGCATCAACTTCCTTTCCCGCTGGAGCCGCCGCCATGAATAGCCGGAACGACGCTCCCGCCTGGGTCCGATACCTGTCCCTGCTCGGCGCCCTCCTCTTCGTGGCGCTGCTGCTCCTGCTTCCCGCGTTGAATGTCCTGGCCCAGGCCTTCGTCAAGGGGGCCGGACCCTATTTCTCGTCGATCGCCGACAAGGACACGCTGCACGCGCTCTTCCTGACGTCCGGGGTCGCCCTCGTCGCCATCGCCGTCAATTCCGTTTTCGGAGTGGCCGCGGCGTGGGCGATCACGAAGTACGAATTCTGGGGCAAGTCGCTGCTGGTGACGCTGATCGACCTGCCCTTTTCCGTGTCGCCGGTCGTCTCCGGTCTGATCTACGTCCTTACGTTCGGAATCGAGACGAAGCTCGGCTCCTGGCTCGACAACCATGGCATCCAGGTCCTCTATGCGGCTCCCGGGATCATCCTGGCCACGACCTTCGTCACCTTTCCCTTCGTCGCCCGCGAAGTCATGCCCGTCATGGAAGCGGTCGGAATCGATCAGGAGGAAGCGGCCCTGACCCTGGGCGCGTCCGGGTGGCAAACCTTCTGGCAAATCACGCTTCCGGACATCAAATGGGGCGT
>DATGFI010000544.1:0-4618 GCA_035309205.1 Planctomycetota bacterium
GACCCGGGAGCTGCTCTCCGAAGAGCAGGACCGCGTCTATCGCGAGGAAGGCGACATCGACTTCGCCTACGGCGACGTCAAGTCCGGCCGCTTCCGCTGCAATTATTTCATGGAGCACTGGGGCCCGGCTGCCGTCTATCGGCGCATCCCGGTGGAGATCCCCACCCTGAAGGAGCTCAACCTTCCGCCGACGCTCGAGACCCTGACCCACCTGCGCGGCGGCATCGTCCTGGTCACCGGTCCCACCGGGTCTGGGAAGACGTCCACGCTGGCGTCGCTCATCGACCTGGTGAACGCGACGTACCGAAAGCACATCATCACGCTCGAGGATCCGATCGAATACCTGCACCCCAGCAAGAAGTCGGTGGTCCACCAGCGCGGCCTTCACTACGATCTCACCGATTTCCCATCCGGGCTGCGCGCGGCGCTGCGGGAGGATCCGGACATCATCCTGATCGGGGAAATGCGCGACCTGGAGACCATCCGGTTGGCCCTCACGGCGGCGGAAGTCGGCTCCCTCGTGTTCGGCACGCTCCACACCAACGGCGCCTCCCAGACGGTGGACCGAATCATCGACGTCTTTCCGGCCGAGGAGCAGCCCCAGATCCGGGCGATGCTGTCGCAGTCGCTGGCGGGGGTCGTCTCGCAGGTGCTGCTGCGGAGGCTGGACACGGGCGGCCGCATCCCCGCCACCGAGGTCATGTTCGGCAATCCTGCCGTCAGCAACCTGATCCGGGAGAACAAGATCCAGGACATCGTCAGCGTCATCCAGGCCGGCAAGCAGCAGGGCATGCACACGCTGGACGACTCGCTGGTGAACCTGGTGACGAAGAAGCTTGTCGATCCGGAGGAGGCCTTTTCCTACGCCGAGAACAAGGGGTGGTTTGAGCAGTTCGTCGACATCCCGCTGCAGGGGTCGGGGGTTCGATAAGCGTACCTCCAGCGATCTCGGGGAAGGGGCTTCGGATGCCGGCCAAGCCCGATCCCCAGGCTCCATGAAGCTTGCCTCGCTCCCCCTCCTCTGATATAGTGCGCGCCCTATGGAACGCACTTTCAGCATGATCAAGCCCGACGGCGTGCAGCGCCGTCTGGTCGGCCGCATCGTCCAGCGCTTCGAGGATAAGGGCCTTCGCATCATCGGTCTCAAGCTCATCCAGATGAGCCAGAAGCAGGCCGAAAGCCTCTACTCGATCCACAAGGAGCGGCCGTTCTATGCCACCCTGGTCAAGTTCGTCACCTCGTCGCCCGTCGTGGTGATGGCGGTGGAAGGCAATCAGGCGGTGGCGGTCGTCCGCAAGCTCCTGGGGGCCACCTTCGGCTTCAATGCCGAGCCCGGCTCGATCCGCGGCGACTACGGAAGCTCCAAGGGCTTCAACCTCATCCACGGCTCCGATGCCGTCGAGGCCTCCGCCCGGGAGATCCCCATCTTCTTCAACGAAAACGAGCTCGTGAAGTACGAGCACGCCGATACCGCCTGGGTCCTGGAAGAACCGGAGAGGAAGTGATCATGCCGAACATCGGGTGCACGGAAGTCCGGAAGGGCATGATCGTCAACTACGAGGGTCAGCTCCAGTACGTCATGAACGTCTACCACCACACGCCGGGCAACCTGCGCGCGGTGATCCAGATCAAGATGCGCAACCTGAAGAGCGGAAACTCCAAGGAAATCCGCTTCGGGTCCGGCGACAAGCTCGACGTGGTTCACATCGATCAGGTCGACATGGAGTACCTGTACCAGGACGGCGAATCGTTCGTCTTCATGAACCAGGAGAACTACGAGCAGGTCTCCCTGCACAAGACGCTCCTGGGCGAGGACGTGCAGTGGCTCAAGGAGAACATGGTCTGCAAGGTGGAATTCTACGAGGGGAGCGCCATCGCCGTCGAAGTGCCGATGACCGTGACCCTGAAGGTCACCAAAACCGAGCCTTCCCTGAAGGGCGCGACGATCACCAACGTCTACAAGGCCGCCACGCTCGAGACCGGCGCCGTCGTTCAGGTGCCTCCGTTCATCGAGGAAGGGGAGAGCATCCGTGTGGATACCCGGGAAGCCAAATACCTCGAGCGAGCGAACTAAGATCATGCCGAAAGTCCTCATCGCCGATGACGTGGGCGAGGAGTGCGCCCGAATCCTCCGCAAGGCCGAGATCGAGGTCGATTTCAAGGGCAAGATGAAGCCCGAGGACCTGAAGGCCGCCATCCCCAACTACGAGGGCCTGGTCGTCCGCAGCGCCGCGAAGGTCACCAAAGAGATCATCGACGCGGGGACGAGGCTCAAGATCGTGGGCCGCGCCGGCATCGGCGTAGACAACATCGATCAGGAAGCGGCGACGAAGCGCGGCGTCATCGTCATGAACTCCCCGCAGGGAAACATGGCCTCCGCCGCGGAGCACACCTGGGGCCTGATGATGGCGATGTGTCGCAACATCGCCCAGGCCGACGCCTCGATGCGCGCCTCCAAGTGGGAACGTTCCAAGTACTCGGGCGTCGAGCTGGAGACCAAGACCCTGGGCATCGTCGGCCTGGGCAAGATCGGCGGCCTCCTCTCCCAGTACGCCAAGCCGTTCCGCATGCGCGTCATCGCATTTGACCCCGTCGTGACGAAGGAGCGCGCCGCGGGCCTGGGCGTCGAGCTGGTCGAGATGGACCGCCTGCTCGCCGAGTCGGACTTCATCACCTTCCATGTCCCGCTGACCGACAAGACCAAGGGCATGATCGGCGCCGCGCAGTTCAAGAAGATGAAGCGCACCGTGAGGCTCATCAACACGTCGCGAGGCGGCGTCATCGACGAAAAGGCCCTGGCCGAGGCGCTGACCGCCAAGGAGATCGCCGGGGCCGCGCTCGACGTCTACGAGGCCGAGCCGCCCGCGAAGGACCACCCGCTGTTTAAGGTCGAGAACTGCGTCCTGACCCCGCACCTGGCCGCCTCCACGGAGGAAGCCCAGGTCAAGGTCGCGATCGACATCGCCGAGCAGTTTGTCGACTACTTCAAGAACGGGGTCGTCCGGAATTCCACGAATCTCGCCGGCCTGGCGGATCCGTCGCTCACGCCGTACCTCAGGCTGGCGGAGGATCTGGGGGGGCTGGCCGCCCAGCTGGCCGGCGGGCGCGTGAAGTCGGTCACCGCCACCTATCAGGGCGTCATCGCAGGATTCGAGGTGGGGCCAATTACCCAGTCGGCCCTGAAGGGGGCGCTCCACCCCACGGTCGGGGACGGCGTCAACATCATCAACTCGCGCTTCGTGGCGAAGGAAGCCGGCATCCAGGTGCTCGAAGAGAAGCAGAAGGACGCGCGCAACTATAAGAGCCTGGTCTCGGTCCGGGTTGAGTCGGAGAAGGGGACCAAGACCGTGTCCGGAGCCGTCTTCGAGGGCCGCGATTCGCGGATCGTCGAGATCGACACGATGGACATCGATCTACGTCCCGCCAAGCACATGGTTGTCCTGGCGTACATCGATCAGCCGGGCATCGTGGGTAAGGTCGGGACCATCCTCGGTCAGAACAACATCAACATCGCTCGAATGGAAGTGGGACGGGCCGGGCGCGGTCAACAGGCGATGATCCTTCTCTCGGTGGACGATCCGGTGAAAGCCGAGGTTCTCGAGGAGATCCGCAAGGCCATTGCCGCCCACGACGTTCGGTCCGTAACCCTGCCCTGAGCCGGACTCCGGCTCGGGTCTTCGCCACCCACAGCCGGGGTCGGGGCCGCTCGATCGCATAGCGCGTGCTCCCTCCGGTCCCCGCGTTGGCGGCGTCGTCCCCACTTTGTACGGGGCCGGTTAATGTCCTTGCTCTTGTCCAAATCGGTGCTACACTCTGGGCGGAAGTACAGGAGAGAGGGGTTCATGGCCGAGGCCGTTTCTGTTCTTGCCATCGATCCTGATCCCGTTGTCCTCCACTTCATCCGCAGGTCCGCGCTGGCGCTCGGTTACGGTTTCTCCGGCGCCAAGGGAGCGGAGGACGCCTTCCGCAAGATGCGGTCCACGCGGCCCGACGCGTTGATACTGCGCGCCACGCTCCCCGATCTCAGCAGCCGCGAGTTCATCTCGCGTCTGCGCGAGGAGCCGTGGGCCCCCCCCATCCTCCTGACGGCCCAGCGGGGACAGGAGAGCGAGGTTTCCGCGGGGCTGGAGCTCGGAGCCGTGAGCGTCGCGTTCTTTCCTTTCACCGAGGCGGAGTTCCGGGTCCGCCTGGGCGCGCTCTTGCGCTGGGCCAAGCGGCCCGGGATGGAGGCGGTTCTGAATATCGGCCCGGTCACGGTCGACCTGGAGAAGGGCGAGCTGATCCGTCCGACGCCGCAGCCGCTGACGGCGTCGGAGCTCGAGATCCTGCGCTGGCTGCTGAGCCCGCCGGGAAGGGCCGTCACGCGTCGCCAGATCCCCGTGGGGACGGAACGGGCGGTGGACGTCCATGTGGCGGCGCTGCGCTCGAAATTGGGGACGGCCGGGGGCTGCATCGAAACGATCCGGGGGATCGGCTACCGCTTCCGGGGGGCGGCCTGCTTATGAGGAAATATCTGTTCGGTTCCTTGACAGTTTGCAGTTTATAGTTTATAATCCTCGCGTAAACGGTCAGTCGGTAGAGAGGGGTCGAATCGGTGAGTGAGAGAGGGCTTGGTTCT
>DATGFI010000545.1:0-5082 GCA_035309205.1 Planctomycetota bacterium
CGGACGATCAAGCCCGCCGTGTCCGTGGGCGACATCGTCCTGTACTCGAAGTATGCGGGATCCGAGGTCAAAGTGGACGGCAAGGAGCTGAAGATCGTCCAGGAGAGCGAAATCCTGGCGATCATCGGCTAGTCGTGAGCAGGGTCGAACCCTAGGTCCCCCAAAGATTCGAAGCGGAGAAATCATGGCCAAGCAGATGATGTTCGACGAGGAGGCCCGACGCAAGGTGTTGGCGGGCATCCAGAAGCTCGCCGGCGCGGTGAAGGTCACGCTGGGGCCCAGCGGCCGCAACGTGATCTACGAGCGCAAGGGCGGCTCTCCCCAGGCGACGAAGGACGGCGTCACGGTCTCCAAGGAGATCGAACTGGGCGATCCTTTCGAGAATATCGGCGCGAAAATGGCCAATGCCGCGGCCGACAAGACCAACGACGTCGCCGGCGACGGGACGACGACCTCCGCCGTGCTGGCCGAGGCGATCTACGCCGAAGGACTCAAGATCATCACCGCGGGCGCCAATCCCGTGCTCGTGAAGCGGGGGATGGACAAGGCCGTCACGGCCGCCGTCGAGGCCATCCAGAAGATGTCCCGCCCCATCAAGACGACCGACGACTACCGCAACATCGCGCGCATCGCCGCCCACGGAGACGATACGGTGGCCGACCTCGTAGCCCGGGCGATGGAGAAAGTGGGCAAGGAAGGCGTCATCACCGTCGAAGAATCCAAGAGCTTCGAGACTTCGATCGAGCTGGTCGAGGGCCTGCAGTTCGACAAGGGATACATTTCGCCGTATTTCGTGAACAAGCCCCAGACGCTGTCCGCCGAATACGACGACCCCCTCATCCTCTTCAGCGACCGGAAGATCTCGAACCTGAAGGAGTTCGTTCCCCTTCTGGAGCAGGTGGCCCAGTCGGGCCGCCCCCTGGTCATCATCTGCGAGGATGTGGAAGGGGAGGCGCTGGCGGCGCTGGTGGTCAACCGGCTCCGCGGCAACCTTCAGGCCGTCGCGGTCAAGGCTCCGGCGTTCGGCGACCGGCGCAAGGCGATGCTGCAGGACATGGCGATCCTGACCGGCGGCAAGGTTGTGACCGAAGACCTCGGCGTGCGGCTGGACCAGGTAAAGCTGGCGGACCTGGGTACCGCTTCGAAGGTGAAGGTCGAGAAGGAAAAGACGACCATCATCGGCGGCGGCGGCGACAAGAAGGAGATCGAGACCCGGATCGAGGAACTCCGGATGTCGATCAAGAAGACGACGAGCGAGTACGACAAGGAGAAGTTCGAAGAGCGCATGTCGAAGCTGACGGGCGGCGTCGCGATCCTCAAGGTCGGCGGCGCGACCGAGGCGGAGATGAAGGAGCGTAAGTTCCGGGTCGACGACGCGGTGCACGCGGCGCGAGGGGCGGCCCAGGAGGGCATCGTTCCCGGCGGCGGCCTCACGTCGCTGCGCGCGGCCGACGCCGTCGTCAAGCTGAAGCTCCAGGACGACGAAGGCCTCGGCGCCAGGATCATCGCCAAAGCGCTGGAGGCCCCGATGGCGACCATCGCCTCCAACGCAGGCTTCGACGCCTCGATGGTGGTGGCCGAGACGCGGGAGAAGGGCGGCAACGTCGGGCTCAACGCGGGGACGGGCGAATGGGTCGATCTGGTCGAGGCGGGCGTGGTTGACGCCGCGAAGGTCACCCGGTCGGCGCTGCAGAACGCGGCCAGCGTGACGTCGCTGCTGCTCACCTCCAAGGCGATCATCGTGGAGTTGAAGGACAATAAGAAGAAGGTCGCCGGTGCGGTGAAGTAGGATTCCCGGTGGATGACAAGCGAGACTACTACGAGCTGCTGGGCGTCGATCGCAAAGCCTCGTCCGAGGATATCCGTTCGGCCTATCGCAAGCTCGCCCTGAAATACCATCCCGACCGGAACCCCGACGACAAGGAAGCGGAGTCGAAGTTCAAGGCGATCTCCGAGGCCTACGACGTCCTTTCGGACGAGAAGAAGCGCCCGCTCTACGACCAGTACGGCAAGGACGGCCTGCGCGGCCAGGCGCAGCGTGACTTCCAGAGCGCCAGCTTCCAGGACATCTTTGAGGCGTTCGGCGACATCTTCGGCGGAGGTTCCGAATCTCCTTTCGGCGACTTCTTCGGAGTCAGCCGGGGCGGGCGCCGCGGGCCGCAGCGGGGCGCGAGCCTCCGCGTCGAGTTCGAACTCGACTTCAAGGAAGCGGCGCTGGGGATAAAGAAGACGATCGAGCTGCAGCGGCACGAGCGGTGCGGGAGCTGCAACGGATCGGGTGCGAAGCCTGGGACCTCGAAATCGGCCTGCCCGACCTGCGGGGGCCGGGGGTCGGTGGCGCGCAACGCGGGCTTCTTCATGCTCCAGACGACCTGCCCGGCCTGCGGAGGCGAGGGGCAGAAAATCACGTCGCCCTGCGCCTCGTGCAAGGGCGGCGGGCTGGTCGGCGTTAAGAGAGAGATCGAAGTGTCGATCCCCGCGGGGATCGAGAACGGCACAAGGATGCGCGTCTCGGGGCAGGGCGAGCAGTCGCGCGACGGCGGACCGCCCGGCGACCTGTACTGCGACATTTACGTACGGGAGCACGAGTTCTTTAAGCGCCACGAGAACGACATCCTGTGCGAGATCCCGGTGTCCTTCGCCCAGGCGGCGATGGGCGCCGAGATCGAGGTGCCGACCCTGCAGGGGAAGAGCAGCCTCAAGATCCCCAGGGGGACGGCGAGCGGGTCGCTCCTTCGGATGAAGGGGCTCGGGGTTACCGGCGTGAACGGCCGGGGCCGCGGCGACCAGATCGTGCGCGTCACGGTCAGCGTCCCGTCGAAGCTGACGAAGCGCCAGGAGGAACTTCTGGCGGAGTTCTCCAGGATCGAGCAGGAGCAGTCGGGAAAGAAGAACCTATGGGAGAAATTTTTCGGGCCATGAGCGAAGAGAAGGCCGCGAATCCCGGGTCCGAGGCGGAGAAGCCGGCCGATAACGGTACGGTTCCGGCGACGGAGCCGCCGGTGGCCGAAGCCGCCCGGTGGAAGGCAAAGGCCGACGAGTACCTTGAGCTGGCCCGCCGCGCCAAGGCCGATTTCATCAACTACCAGGACCGCGTCCGCCGGGACAAGGCGGACTGGAACCGCCAGTCCCTGGAGGGCTTCGTCCGGGAACTGCTGCCGGCCCTCGACGGTTTCGCGCTGGCGAAATTCGAGGACCCCAAGCTGACCGAGGCGGTCAAGCTCCTCGAGAAGGAGTTCCTGCGGGTCCTGGCAAAGACGGGGGTAACGCCCATCGAGACGGCCGGGAGGGACTTCGACCCCGCCTACCACGACGCCGTGGCCATGGACCCGGGCGGCACCCAGCTGGAGGAGGTCCGCCGGGGCTGGCTGTTCGACGGGAAGGTGCTCCGGCCGGCCTCGGTCCGGCTGGTGAAGCCCAAGGCGTAGACAGGGGTTGACGCCGTCCCCGGCTTTCTATATAAGAAGTGACCCATTTTTCTCTGGAGATTCCATGGCTGAAGCGGCCGCCGCCCTCGATCTGAAGGAAGTCCTGAGCACCGAAGATCTCACGCTCGACCGGCTCCACGAGGTGCGCCGGGAGGTCCACAGCCACGTGGACCTTCGCAGCCAGCTCGAAGAGCTGGTCGCCGATTTCGGAACGAAGATCGGCAAGTCGCTTTCGAGCGACAACAAGGTGGAGGTCCGCAAGGGCACCGCCAAGTGGTTGCTCGGCCAGTCCGAGGAGGCGATCAAGCTCCTGGAACCCGCCCGCGCCAGCAAGGAGAAGTCCTATGTCCTGGGCGTGAGCTACCTCGAGTCCGGGCGTCCCCAGGACGCCTTGGTCGCGCTCAAGGAAGCCAGCGATTCGGATGCGTCGGACCCGAGGATCTCCTCCGCCTACTGCGAGGCCAAGATCAAGGCCGGGAAGTACGAGGAGGCAGAAACCCACGTCGAGAAGATAGCTAAGAAGGACGGCGCCCAGGGACTCTACCTGAAGGGCCTGCTCGCTGACTTCCAGGGCTATCACGATGAGGCGATGAAGTCCTATGAGAAGGCGCTGGAGATCGAGCCCGGCCACGCTGGCTCCCTCTTTCGCCTGGCGTACATCATGGACCTGACCGGTGAGGACTCCCGCGCCCTGGAGCTCTACGAGCAGCTGCGCAAGCTCCGCCCCATGCACATCAACACGGTGATGAACCTCGGCGTCCTCTATGAGGACCGGGGGGACTACGAGCGCGCCATCCAGTGCTACCAGTCGGTCCTGGACTACTTTCCGGGCCACGGCCGCGCCCAGCTGTACCTGAAGGACGCCCAGGCGTCGCTGACGATGTTCTACGACGAGGATGCGGCCCGTCGCGAGGCGAAGGTCGCCCAGATCCTCGGCCAGCCTGTCGCCGAGATCTCCTTCTCTCCGCGCGTGCGCACGGCGCTGCAGAAGCTCGGCGTCAATTCGCTCGGCGACCTGGTCGCCAAGAGCGAGGAAGACCTGCTCCAGATCCCGAATTTCGGCCGCACGTCGCTCCGCGAACTGAAGGAATTCCTCAGCTCCAAGGGCCTGAGCCTGGCCTCCGCCAGCGGACCGGGCGGCATCGTCGAACCCGCCGCGGAGGAGGCCCCCGTCATCGCCGAAGGACCCGTCAGCGAAGAGACCCTCAAGAAGAACCTCAGCGACTTCGAGTGGTCCGGCCGCATCCGGAAGGTCTACGAGAAGCTGGGCGTCGTCACGGTCGGCGACCTCCTGAAGAAGACGGAGAAGGACCTGCTCAAGAGCAAGAATCTCGGGGTCACCTCGATCAAGGAGATCCGGAAGAAGCTGGGCCAGCTGGGCGTCTCGATGAAGCCGGAGTAGCGCCGCCCGGCGCCGGCGCCCCGGGGCGCGCGCCGGTGCTACAATGCTCCGTATGGCCGAGAACCAGCGCCTGGTCCTCCTGGTGTTTTCCGGCCTGCTCGGCCTGAACATCGGCTCCTTCCTCAACGTCTGCATCTTCCGGCTTCCCCGCAATTGCATGTCGATCGTGAAGCCGCGCTCGCGCTGCCCGAGATGCCTCAATGGGATCGCGTGGTTCGACAACCTGCCGGTCCTGAGCTGGTGCGCGCTGGG
>DATGFI010000546.1:0-2066 GCA_035309205.1 Planctomycetota bacterium
CCACACAGTAGTCCGGCACGTTGCAAACGGGGATGCCGCGCTCCCGGGCGGCCTCCAGGTCGACGTTATCCACGCCGACGCCGTAACGGACAATCAGTTTGGCTCGATGCATGGCCCCGATCACCTGGCGATTGAGCGGTGCAAACTGCGTGAGAACGAAATCCGCTTCCCCGACGACGGGCAGAAGTTGATCCGGGGTCTTGCACTGCCGGGGGTCGAGCAAACACCCCATGGGGGACAGGATGGCCCCTTCGAGCGACAAGTCGGCGAAAGAGTGGTCGGTGACGAGGACTTTATTCATATCAAGTATTCACAGTATACTTAATACTCTCTCTTTATTGCAAGAATTACTCGCTTAATCTATAAACTTTAGTATACTACAGCATCCAATGAACAGGGGATCTATGGCCAGCTCGCTGAAAGACCGCGCCTACGCCTTCATCCGTGAAAAGATCGTCACCGGGGTTCTCCCTCCGGGAGAACGGATTTCGGATCTGGAGATCAGCAAGGAGATGGGCGTGAGCCGCACGCCGGTCCGCGAGGCGCTCGCGCACCTGGAAACCCAAGGCCTCGTCGAGCAGGAGCCCGGGTTCGGACCCAAAGTCCGCCGCCTGAGCCGCGAAGAGCTCGTCGAGTCGTTCGAGCTCCGCGAAATCCTTGAATGCGGTGCTGCGGGCATTGCCGCCCAGCGCATCACCGACTCGGAGCTCCGGGAGCTTTCGGAGCTCCTGGACGAGTACGAAGCGACGACCAAGAAAGTGGGAGAGGACAGCAACAACGGGCCGCACAACTGGCGGCTTAGCATCCTGGACATCGCCTTCCATCTCAAGATCATGGAGGCGGTCAAGAATCCCAGCCTGCTGCGTGCGGTCGGAGACATTCAGCTCCTGACGGGCATCCTTCAGAGGCGGGCAGATGTGCCGACGGTCCCCCACTCCGACCGGCTCGATCACGTCTGCACCGACCATCGGGAGATTCTCCGCGCGCTCGAAGCCCGGGACCCGTCGCTGGCGATCGCGTCGCTCCAGAAACATCTCCGATGGGCCCGTGATTTCCACCTCGAAGCCTTCGATTGGGAGCAACGCCTCCAGACGAGGGGCGGGGAATCCTCCCGGGAGGACGCGTACCATCCCCTCCACGTCCTGAAGATGCTCCGCCGCATGGAACGGGGAAACGGTCCGGACTAGGGTCCCTCGGGAGTTGAGCCGTCGGTCTTTGGGCGAGTCGCTTTCCAAATCGAGGAAGGATTGTGCTGATGTCCGGCGCTCTGGCCCCTCCTATCGACCCGGCGCGGATCCGGAGGAAGATCGCCTGGCGGATCCTCCCCTTCGTCTTCCTTCTCTACATGATCGCCTATCTGGATCGGGCGAACGTGGCCTTCGTGAAGCTGAGCATGACCGCCGACCTGAACTTTTCAGAAGCGGTGTTCGGATTTGGCGCTGGAATCTTCTTCATCGGCTACCTCGCGCTCGAGATCCCCGGTGCACTCTTGGTGGAGCGGAAAAGCGCCCGAAAGTGGTTCGCCCGGGTTCTGGTGTCCTGGGGTTTCTGCACCATGCTCGGGGCGTTCGTGCGCACCCCCTTCCAGTTCTACGCCACGCGTTTCCTCCTGGGGGTCGCGGAAGCCGGCTTCTTCCCCGGTCTCATCGTCTACTTCACCCACTGGTTCACCGGGCGCGAGCGGGCACGGGCGCTTTCGGTGATGATCATGGCCATCCCGGTCGGACTTACCCTGGCGGGCCCGCTCTCGGGCCTTCTCCTCCGGTTGGACTGGCTCGGAATGGCGGGCTGGCGATGGGTGTTCATCCTGGAAGGACTTCCGGCCATCGCCCTGGGCATAGCTACGATCTACTACCTGACCGATCGGCCGGCGGACGCGAAGTGGCTGGAGCCCCGAGAGCGGGCGTGGATCTCGGACGCACTGGAGAAGGAAAGCGAGCTGAAGAATTCCGTCGGCTCCCTGACCGTCGGACAGGCGCTCCGGCATCGGAATGTCTGGTTCCTTGCCCTGGCACTTTCTGCGGCAAACGCGGGAAGCCAAGGCTTCAATTTCTGGCTTCCCACCA
>DATGFI010000547.1:0-3640 GCA_035309205.1 Planctomycetota bacterium
CGAGGCCGTCCGGTCCGGCCCCTGGAAGCTTGCGGTCGCGCCTCAATCGGAACATACGGGCAAGGAGAAACCCGTCGCGCCCGGAGGGAAGGCCCCGTTCGTGCCGAAGCTTTACGACCTGGCCGCGGACCCCGGCGAGTCAACCGACGTCGCCGCCGACCATCCCACCGAGGTGAAGCGCCTTCAGGATTTCGCAGCGGCGATGGACGCAGACCTCGGCGTGACGAAAGCCGGGCCCGGGGTGCGCGCCCCGGGGCGAGTCGCACACCCCGCGCCGCTGCTTTTGAAGTAGCTTCGGGACCTCCTCCGGGCCGCCCCGCCCTATATTCCGCCGGGGTGCAGCGGGCTGCCTGCCCGACCCTGTTGCACAATCGTCCGAAGCCCTCGCCCCGCGCAAGCTGCAGGTTCAGGATTCCAAGGAACTCGCCGATCTGTTACGGGCAAGGCACAGCTGCGGACAAGGGGAAAGAAGGGAGGGAGACATGCGAAATCCGAAGTTCCTCGAGCGCTGCTTCGGGGCGGTGATTCTTCTGGCACTTCTAGCGATCTTCACCGCGGTCATCTTCGCCATCGCGGACAATGAGCCGCGGGTGCCTGGGACGACCCTTCTCCTGCAAAGCCGGAAGTAGCAAGGGATCCTGGGTCCGTGCCTTCGGGGGGCTCGGAGCATTCGAAGGGAATCCTGAGCCCCGGAGTGCGAAGGCAGCGCCGGCCGGCGGCAGCGGGTCCGTGGGACGGCCGATTCTGGCGCCTACGGGCATCGCCGCAGGCTCAAGGGCGTAGGTTCTTGCGGAGTCGCCGACGAAACCTCATCAGTTCCAGCACCTGGGCGGTCCCCAGGATCCCCATCACCAGGGGAGACCACGGGCTGGGCCCGCCCACCACCACGGTCGTCAGGGTATTCAGGTCGATCTGCTCTTGAGCAACCCGACGTACGTCTTCCCGCGTGACCGCCGAGATCGCCGCCTGAAACCGGGAAGGGTAGTCCGTTCCGAGCATGAACCGGTGGGTCCCGACGAGATAGGTGGCGGTGTCCTCGATCGTCTCCCAGGAGCTGGCGAAGGAGCCCAGGAGATATCGCTTGGCGTCCGAAAGCTCCTCGTCCGTCGGGCCTTCGGTCCGGAAGGTCCGGAGCACCTCCAGTACCGCCGTCATCGCCTGTTTCTGGTTCTTCTCGTCCACTCCCAGAATCACCTGGAAAGGTCCCGCGGCAAAATCGGCTCCGTCGGTGATCGTCCCGCTCACACTGTAGGTGAGTCCCAATTCGTCCCGCAGCCTCCGGGCGAGGCGGTTGGTGAATCCGGGGCTCGATCCCAGGATCGTCTCCATGACGCGGAGGGCATGATAGTCCGGATGAAAGCGGTCGATGCCAACGTGCCCCAAATGGATCCGGACCTGGCGGGACCTAGAGTCGTGGTAGATCGATCGCGCTTCGGACTGGCGGACGGCGGGGACGGACCGGGGCGGCACCCACGGCCCCTGTCCCTTCCAGCCTTCGAAACGCCGTCGGAGGTCCTGAAGGACCCCGCTCGGATCGACGTCCCCCACCACCGCCAGGATGGTATTCTCGGGCCTGTAGTAGGACCGGAAGAAGGACCGGACGTCTTCCAAGGTGAGCTTGGCGACGGTTTCCTTCCTTCCGATCGTGCGGCGCTCCAACGGATGTCCCCGGTAGGCGTTCGCGAAGAAGAGCCGCCGGGCGGCGTCCTGCGGATCCTCGTCGGTGGATCCCAGATCGGCCAGCTGATCGCCGCGGATCTTCTCAAATCGCTCCTCCGAAAAGATGGGACCAAGCAGGAGGTCCCGGATCATGTCCATCCCCGTCGAGACATGGGCCGACATCAGATTGAAGGCCAGGCCGGACACTGAAATGGAATAATCTCCCCCCAGGAACTCGACCTCGCGCGCGATTTCCTCGGAGCCGTTGGTCCGTCCTTTCCCCGCTTCGATCCCCTGATCCAGCATCCGGGCGACCAGTGCGGCCAGGCCCGCCTTTTCGTCGGGCTCGACGAGCGAATCCGCCCGGATGTCGGCCCGCAGAGTCACGATGGGGAAGTCCGAGCGGCGCTGGGCCAGGAGCGTGAGCCCGTTGGGCAGCCGTTCCTCCCGAACCTCCGGGAGAAAGGGCAAGGACTCGGCGCCCCCCATCCCGGCCGGCGACTGGCGAGCCGGGCGGGCCCGCGAACTCCAGAACCCCCGGTCGCGGCGGGAAGATGAACGGCCGGATCCGGGACCCAGGACCAGCGTCCGGTTCGCCGGGGTGAAGGTCTCGCGGGCGATCGCCTGAACCTCCTCCGCGGACAGGGCCTCGATCCGGTCCATGTAGGTGTCCAGGAAGTCGGAGAGCCCCAGGGCCTCGTAGACGCCGAGCCTCATGGCCTGCTCTATCTGTGATCCGAGATCGAACGCCAGCCGGGTCCGAATGAGGTTCTTCGCCCGTCGGAGGTCGTGGTCGGAAACCGGCCACGCCGCCACATCCTCCAGGACATTCTCCACGGCCCTTCGGGCCTCGTCCGAGGAGCTGCCCTCGCCGGGGACGACCTGGATGGTGAACAGGCCGTCAAAGCGCCGGGCATCGTTGGTGACGCTGACTCCGTCCTCGCTGGTCAGTCCAAGGTTGGTCACCATCCGAGTCTTGAGTTTGGAGTGCCTCCCTGTCCCCAGGAGCGTGGCGAGGAGGTCCAGCGCGAGGGCGCGGGGAGACCCTTCGGGTCCGCCTCGGAAGGCCAGGATGAAGCGGTCGGAGGAAAGGTCGGTCCGGAAGGTGATGCTCCGGGGCGCCTCCTGGGGGGGCTCGACGCCGATCAAGGAGGGCACGTCTATCCCCCGCGGGATGGATCCGAAGTGAAGTTCTACCCGACGGCGCGCGTCGCCGGGATTCACGTCTCCCACCAGGACCAGCACCGCCTTTTCAGGGGAATAGTACTCCTGATAGTGAGCCAGCATCCGGTCCCTGCTTAGGGTCTCCACCTCCTGGCGGCTCCCCATGACCGGATGGCGGTACCGGCTCCGGGTGAACATGGTCGAATCGAGCGCGTTCTCCAGTTCCCCCCAAGGATCATCGAGCCGGAGGCTCATCTCCTGCAGGACCGGCCCACGCTCGACCTGGAACTCTTTTTCGTCAAGAACGCAACGGCCCATCGTCTCCGACAGGATGTCCAGGACGTCGTCCAGATGAGATGAGGCCACGTGGAACCAGTACGCCGTCGTGTCGAAGGTCGTATAGGCGTTGTTCTCCCCGCCCGAACGCAGCGTGACCAGGTCGATTTCTCCGCGCCGGTACCTTTGCGTTCCCTTGAACACCATGTGTTCCAGGTAATGGGCCATCCCGCCCTGTCCCTCGGGGTCGTCGATCGAGCCCACCTTATAAACCAGCGTGGCGGTCAGGAGCGGAAGACGATGGTCTTCCTTGACGAGAACGACAAGCCCGTTGGGCAGGGTGAATCGTTCGGTCCGGGCCAGGGGCCTGAGAGGCTGGCCCGGACCTTCTCCGGGAGCACCGGCGCAGCCTGCAGTCAGGGTAAGGACGAGCGCCGCGAGAACTCGGGAACTTGGACCGATCCGGACCATATCCGCCCCTGGAATTTCCCGGACCATTACACCGTGCCCGGGAGCTCGATCGCAAGCCTTTCCCTCCGAC
>DATGFI010000548.1:0-10235 GCA_035309205.1 Planctomycetota bacterium
ACCACGCGATGCCCGTCGCCGGCATGACCTCGACCATCATGACCCGCCTGGCGTCGACCGGGACTCGGGCAGGCAAAGTCGTCAACGCCACGGATCCCGAGCTGCTGTCGCATGCGGAGATGGAGGGACGGCGTCAGGCCCTCGAATACGCGCGCTTCCTGCGCGATCTGGTCCCCGGCTACGAGAAGGCCGAACTCGCCGGCTTTGGCGTCCAAATCGGCATCCGCGAGACGCGTCGGGTCCAGGGCGACTATCGCCTCACCCGTGACGACGTCCTGGAGGCCAGGCATTTCGACGATCAAATCGGCCTGTGCGGGGCGCCGATCGAGGACCACCACAGCGGCGCGACCACGACGTGGGCCTATCTGCCCGACGGACAATGCGTGGGCATCCCCTACCGGACCCTCGTGCCGCAGAAGAGCGAGAACCTCCTGGTAGCCGGTCGCTGCTTCTCCGCCACCCACGACGCCCACGCGAGTGTGAGATCGATGGCCCAGTGCATGGCCATGGGCCAGGCCGCGGGTTCCGCCGCGGCACTCGCCGTCGCGAAGAGGATCGCGCCCCGCGAGGTCCCGGTGCCGGACCTGCAGGACCGGCTCCGCTCGATCGGGGCGGTGCTGGAGACACCTTGAAGAAGGGGGAAAGTTTCGTCCTGGAAGAAGCGCCGGACTATGTGCTCGGATTCGACGTGGGCGGCACGAGGCTGAAGGCGGGAGCGGTCAGCCGGAAAGGCAAGCTGCTCGCGAAGGAGATCATCCCGACAGGCGCCTTGGCGGGACCCAAAGCCCTGATGCTCGCCATCGTCTCGCTCGCCCGCTCGATCGAGAAGGCCATGGGCGGGCCCGCGGCTGCGGTCGGCCTTGGCCTCCCCGGCGCGATCGATCCCGAGCGCGGCATTGTCCTGCTTCCGGGCCGCCTGAAAGGTCTCGAGAAGTTCCCCATCGTCCCGAATCTCAGGAAGGCCTTCGGCGTTCCGGTCATCGCCGACAACGACGCCCGGCTGGCGATGATCGCGGAGAAGGAATTCGGCCAGGCCCGCGGGAAAGGGTGGGCGCTCACGATCACGATCGGCACTGGGCTCGGATCGGGCGTCCTGATCGACGGTCGCATCCTGCGCGATCCGCACCTCCAGTTCGGCACACAGGCCTCGCACATGGTGCTGCAGGCGCAGGGCGGCCGCCTCTGCTTCACCGGCGCCCGCGGCACGGCCGAGATGCTCTGCTCCGCCATCGCCCTCGCCCAGCAGGTGCGCGACGGCCTGTCCCGGGGAATTCCTTCGGTGCTGTCCGACCGCCACGCCGCCGATCCCACGTCGATCGACTTCGCCGCCGTCATGGAAGGCGCGGCCCGGGGCGACCGGCTCTGCGTCGACGAGCTGGGAGTCTGGACCTCGAATCTGGGCTGGTTCCTGGTCAGCGCGGTCCACGCCTATGCCCCCGAGATCGTGATTCTCACCGGCGGCGGCGCTCACGGCGCCCGGCACTTCCTAAGACCGCTCCGGGTCCACGTCAACCGCCATCTCTTCCGCTGGCCGGTCGGCGAGGCCCTTCCCATCGTCGTCTCGAAAATGATCGACCACGCCGGCGTCCTGGGCGCGGCCGCGCAGGCCTGGCTCTTCGCATGAGGCCGGCGGCGAGCGCCAGAAGGAAGACCACATGAGTTTCATTCGCACGGTGCTGGGAGATGTCCCCCCCGGGCTTCTGGGCGCGTGCTACGCCCATGAGCACCTCATCATCGACCGGAGCTACACGACGCAGCTGTTCCCGGAGATCCACCTTCCGTCCGTCGAGAACGCGGTGAAGGAGCTCACCGACTTCAAGGACGCCGGAGGCGGGGCGATGATCGATTGCATGCCCTGCGACGCGGGCCGGAACGTCGAGAAGCTCGCCGAGATCTCGCGGAAGAGCGGCGTCCACCTGGTGGCGCCCACGGGTCTGCACCGCGTGCGATTCTATCCCGAGGGCCACTGGCGCTACGCCTGGCCGGCGGACCGGCTGTCGGATCTCTTCGTGGACGAGATCGAGCGCGGCATCGACGCGAACGACTGCGCCGGACCCGAACTGCGCCGCACGCCATACAAGGCGGGCGTCCTCAAGATCGCCAGCGACCATGCGGTGCTGGACGACGCCGAACGCGTCGCCTTCGAGGCCGTCGCCTCGGCGCACCGGAAGACCGGCTGTCCGGTGATCACGCACTGCGAAGCGGCTCGCGGCCTGGAGCAGGTGGCCTTCCTCGGGTCGCGCGGGGTCGAGCCGCGCCACATCGTTCTCTCCCACACCGACCGGCATCCCGAGCCGGCCTATCACCGGGGGCTCTTCAAGACCGGCGCCTACGTCGAATATGACCGGGTCTTCCGTGCCCCTCTGGACGACGCCAATCCCACGCTCCGGCTCTTCGTCGCGATGGTGAAGGAGTTCCCCGCGCAGGTGATGCTGGGCACCGATGGTGCCCGGCCATCCTACTGGCGCAGCTACGGCGGGAAGCCGGGGCTGGATTACCTGCTGAGGGAGTTCTCCGACCGCGCGAAACGGCAAGGGGTGTCCGACGCGGAGCTGAAATCGGCGTTCGTCGACAATCCGGCTCGGGCCTACGCGTTCCGGCGCTGAAGCAGGTTGAGCCAGGGATCCAGGAAGTCCGAGGCATCCGGCGACAGGAGCGGCCGCAGATCCCGGAGGACCTGCACCATCAGGCTGCCTGTGCGGGTCGTGGGAACGGTCATCCGAAGATCGGCGGAGGCCGAGAGCGCCAGCAGGGTCAGCGCGAGGGCCACGACGCACCCCTGGGCGGCTCCGAGAATCATGCCAAGGTGCTTGTCCCAGCCCTCCAGGTTCAGCCGCTCGATGCGCCGTCGCGCCAGCGCGGCGGCGGCGAACACGAGCAGCGTGATCAGCACATAAAGCAGGGCGAAGGCGAATCCGCGGTTCAGTCGTGGGAGTTCCGCGGAGAGCGGCCAGCCGACCGCGAAGCCCAGGATCGGGGCGAGGACTCCCGCGGCCAGGCGCGCGAAGCCTTTCCAGGCGCCGAAGCCGGCCGCCAGGGCCACGATGCCGATAACCAAGCCGTCGAACAACATTGCTTCTGATCCAGTATACCCCTGTATCTACGACGAACGGCGCTCCGATCTTCAGCTATAAAAACGCCCCCGGCCTTCCGGCCGGGGGCGTGAGGAATCGCTTCGGGCTCAGGCCTTGGCCACATTCACCCACGTATGCACGTGAGGCGAGCCGCGGAAATACCAGGCCATCGCGGGGCCTTCCAGCTTCCAGCGGTCCCAGACCCTGTCGTTGCCCAGATCGTTATCCTGGTAGAACGCGATGTGGACCTGATCCAGTCCGCCTGCCTCCTTGATGATCGTCATCGCCTCCTCCGCATCGGAGGTGCGGTACGGCGCCAGGAGATCCTTCATCGTCTCTTCCACGAGCCCCTTCTGGTCCTTCGACAGCTCTCCGACGCGGAGGCCGTTCCAGGGCCCG
Organism: Planctomycetota bacterium; assembly: GCA_035309205.1. GTDB lineage: Bacteria > Planctomycetota > MHYJ01 > MHYJ01 > JACPRB01 > JACQFK01. The sequence goes on from DATGFI010000548.1 coordinate 3,474, forward strand.
GCCTTTTTGATCTTGATGGACTTCTCATCGTCCGCGGGCGACTTCTCCAGCAGGGCCTTCTCCTGCTGCTTGCCGTCGAGGGCGGCGAAGACCTTGTTGGCCAGCTGCGCCTGCTTCCAGAAGACGTTGCCGGGATGATCGGGCTTTTCGGTATCGACCACCGCGTGGCCGTAGAAGATCGGTCCGCCGAACGCCGCGCCCACGTCCTTGTCGGAATTGCAGCGGATGGTCAGGTGGCGGCCGGTCAGCACCCATTCGAACTTCGCGGTGCTGGGATCCCCGAACATGGCGACCGTGTAGCGTTCGAAGCCGCCGTAATCATCCTTCATCTGCTTCGCGAAGCGACCGGCGCCGTCCTCGCTGACGATCCCTTTGAAGATGTCGCGGATCATCTGCTGCTGCTCGCCACTGTAGAACTTGCCGATCTGCTGAGGGACGATGTCCCAGTTGTTGGAGACTTGCAGGCGGCGCTTGTCCTCCCAGGGAAGGGCCACGAGTTCCTTCTGCTCGGGCTTGAGGCTCTCGTAGAGGCGCTTTGCGATCGCCTCGGGTTTTTCCTCCCGCCAGGTGGACGCCCAGACCGGCGTCCGGGCCAGCGCCGTCGCGGCGGCGACGCCCGCCGAGGTCTTCATGAACCCTCGACGGGTCACGCCTTCGCCACAGTCGGGGCAAATCTTCTTCCGGTTTTCCATGGAATTCTCCTCATCCTCTTCCTGTAGTACGCTCGCCGCCCCGGCCGAGAGGCGCCTTATCCGAACGCCACGGCCTCGAAATGATACTCCGCTTTATAGACCTGCCGCCACTGGACCGCATCCGTCGATCGAAGGATCTTTCCCTTATAGGAGGTGCCGACGAAGACTCCGCCGCCGAACGCTGCCGCCAGCGGGGCGTCCTTGTTCTCGGTGCGCGTCCACTCGAGGCCGTCGGGGGAGAAATAGGTCGCGCCCTGCCCCACCGCGACGAAACGGTCGCCGGCCCAGAGGATCGAGTTGAGATGCTCGCCTTCCTCGCCCGGAAAGCGATGGGTCCACTTCAGCCCGTCCTCGGTGACCGAGCGCAGCCCGTGAAGGCCCACGCCGACGAACTTCCCTGCGCCGAAGGCCACATCGACCAGCGTATCGGCCGCCTTCAGGTCGGCGGCGTCCACCCAGTCCTTGCCGTCCTTTGACATGGAGCGGCGTCCGCGGTCGCCCACGCCGACCCAGCGGTCAGCGCCCCAGGCCGCGCGACGGAGGATGTGCTTGCCCGAGATGAACTGGTAAGGGCTCCACTTCGCGCCGTCATCGGACCGCGCGACGAAGGGCGAGGAGCTGCCCACCGAGCCCGGATCGCCGCCAATCGCGAGGAAATGGCCGTTGCCGAAGGCGAGGCCGCGGAAGAAATTCCTATACTGCCCCTCGAGGCTGACCTGTTCCCAGGCGCTGCCGTCGCGGGTCGTCGAAACCAGATTGTTGCCGCCGAAGTTGCCGATCGCGACGGTGACGCCGTTCCCCGCCGCCGCGGCGCGGAAGATCTCGCCTTCCTTCCCGGTCTGGAGATGGATCCATTCGGATCCGTCGGGCGAGACCAGACGCTGGCCCTGGTGGCCAACCGCCGCGAAAAAACTCACGCCAGACCCGGCAGGCGCCCGCCGAACTGCGCGTATTTTGAGGTCTTGCTCTCGCCGAACTCGTCCACCTTGACCCCCATGCGGTCGAGCATCTCCACGTAGAGATTCGACATGGGCGTGCGCTTCGGATAGGCGAGGTGGCGTCCACCGGTCAGCGTCTTCTGGGCGGTGCCGGCCAGGAGCACGGGGTAATCGTCCTTCCCGTGGCCGCCGTCCGCCATGTAGGACGTGTAGAGCATCATGCAGTTGTCCAGGAGAGTCGAGCCGCCCTCGTCGATCGCCTTCATCTTTCGGATCATCTCGCAGAACAGGCCGGTATACCAGGCATGGATCTGACGGCACGCCTCCCGGGCGATCGGGTCCGCATTTTCGGGCTTGTCGGCGTTGCCCTGGTGTTCCAGCGTATGGCAGTGGCGCTCGTACCCGACCGTGACGACACCCGGGAAGAGCGATTCATCGGTACCGACCGCAAAGGTGCACACGCGCGTCGTGTCCGTCTGGAACGCGAGGATCATCAACTCCGACATGAGCCGCGTGTACTCGGCATGGATCTCGGGATCGCGCTCGGTCGCCTGGCGCATGCGGCCGGCCATCTTGCCGTCCGGCAGGTTTGGAGGGACCTCGGCCTTCGAGGGGCCGGGATGCTCGGAATCCAGCGCCGCCTGCCTCTGAAGATCCTCAACCAGCTGGACGCGCCGCTCGACCGTCCGCACGGCATGCAGGTACTCATCAAGCCGGAGCTTGTCGGCGCTTCCCAGGGTCGACTTGAGCCGATTCGCCTCATCGAGGACCAGATCGATGACGCTCTGATCGTCCGAATCGCGTTTCTCCCCGCTGCCGGCCCGCGCCGCCGCACGGCGGCCCCAGTCGGGCGCGGCGATCTTGCGGCCGCGGAACATGCGGTCGAAGACGAGCCTCGGATTGGATTCGTACGGGACATGCTGGTCGGCCGAACGCCAGGAGTAGCGCGTCTCCTGGTTGCTCATGCCGATCTCGAGCGAGGGGAGATAGCTGGACTGACCGACGACCTCGGCAACAGCCTGGTCGACGGACTTGGACGAACGGGACTTGCCGTTGACCTTCTTCGCTTCCGGGGCACCGGTCAGGTGCAGGTAACCGGCGGCCTCGTGGCCGTTGAGGCCGTCGGTGCGTCCGTTGTGGGATAGCCCGGAGAGCACGAGCACGTCGCCCTTCATCGGCTCGAGGCAGCGAAGGATCGAAGGAAGCTTGCCGAGCGGGCCGGTATCCTTGGGCTTCCACGATTCGAGGACCGTCCCGCCGGTCACCGTGACGATACCCATTCGGAGCGGGGGAGTGATGCGGGCCTCCCCCCACGCGCGCGGCTGGAGAGATTCCAGGAACGGCAGAGCCAGGAGGGCGCCCGTGCCCCGGAGGAGGTCGCGTCTGGTCGGCTCCATATCAATCTTTCGCCTCGCTGTTCTTACGATTGCGGAAGGGAAAGCTCTTCACGATTCCGATCACGATCGACGAATACCGGTGCCCGTCCCTGTCCGCGGCGGCCTGGATCTCTCTCAGCGAGCATTCGTCGCTGTCCTGCACGTCGCGCCCCAGAGCGTAGGAGAGCAGCTGCTCGATCAGGTTGCGTTCGAATGCCGGCGCCGTCCGAAGCAGCACGGACTTGAGCCCCCCCACCCCATCGAACTTCTCTCCCGAAGGGAGGACGCCGGCGGAATCGAGCGGCTTCCCGCCCTGAGAGTCGCGCCAGGCGCCGACCGCATCGTAGTTCTCCAGCGCGAATCCCAGGGGATCGATCCTCCGGTGGCAGGTCGCGCAGGCGGCTTGGACGGCGTGCTGGGCCATCAGCTCGCGGAAGGTCTTCGGCTCGGCGCCCTTCTTCTGCTCTTTGATCGTCCCTGCGTCGGGGGGCGGCGGCGGCGGGGGCGTTCCGTAGATCGACTCGAGGATCCATTTACCCCGCAGCGTCGGACTGGTCCGGGACGTGTGCGAGGTCAGCGCAAGAAAGGCGCCCATCCCGACCAGCCCTCCCCGATGCCACTCCGGCCGAAGCGCCACCCGCCGGAAGTCCTTTCCCTCCACCCCCGGGATTCCGTAGTGCTTGGCGAGGTCGCCGTTGAGCCACGCGTAGTCGCTGTCGAGCAGGTCCAGAATGCTGCGATCCTCTTCACGCAGCTTGTCAAGGAAGGTGGTCGCCTCCTCACGCATCGCCTGCTTGAGACGGCCGGTGAAGGCGGGGAAGAACTCCGTACTCGGGCGCGCGAAGTCCAGCTTCCGCAGCTGGAGCCATTGCGCGGCGAAGTTGCCGGTCAAGGCCTTCGCCTTGGGGTGGAGGAGCATGCGCCGGACCTGACCCTCCAGGACGGCGGGATCCGCGAGCTTCCCCTGTTCGGCATCCGACAGCAGGGCCTCGTCGGGCATCGTGGACCAGAGGAAATAGGAGAGACGAGTCGCCAGTTCGGGACCCGTGAGCGCGTAGGCCTTCGCCCCGGCCTGTTCCCGCTCGACGCGGAACAGGAAATGGGGGGAGACCAGAACCGCCTTGAGCGGCAGTCGCAGAGCCTTCTCCGGCGCGTCGCCGCGGGACACGCCTCGGCCGTGGAGCGCCATCAGGCGGTCGACTTCGTCATCCCGGATCGGACGGCGGTAAGCGCGGCGCGCGAAGGCGCGGAGAATCTCCCGCGGCGAGGCGCCCTGAGGAGGTTTCATGCGGTCGAGGATGAGGTCCGCCGCCGCGAAATGCTTCTCCATCAGGGCGGGGGGAAGGACCAGGGCGTTGGCCGACGTGTCGAAAGCCGTGCCGGTCGCTTCCTCAGGCATGCCGACTTCGGAGGCGACGTCGATCGTCACACCGGTGAGATCGCGCACCGTCGCATTGTACTCGCTCCGGTTGAGGCGCCGGAGGAGAGGCGGACCGGGATCGCGTTCTACCAGGTTGCCGCAATCGACGTAGGACGCGGCGCCTCGGAGCCAGGACACGAAGGCCGAGCCCTGCTCGGGGGAAAGGGGCTTTTCGCCCTCGGGGGGCATTTCGTGCTCCTCGACCTGGAGCAAGGCCTTCTTCCACAGGCGGCGTTCTCCCAGCACGGCCTTCCCATCCTTCAGGCGGGAAAAATCCAGGCCTCCCTTCTTCTTCATGGGGCCGTGGCACTTGAAGCAGTGGGATTCGAGAAGGGGACGGATGTCCTTCGCGAAGGCCGCCGCCAGGTCATCGCCGGCAGCGGCAGGCGGAGATTGCGCGGTGAGAGCCCCCGCCGACAGCGCCAGAACCAGTCCGATCACGGCTCGCCGCATCCTGTAATGGTATATAGGCCGCGAAGCGACCCCTGCAACTCGAATTCGCGAACGCCGAGCTCGGACCAGGTCCCGGAGTTCGGTACAGTGAGAACCGCCGTAGGGATCCTGCGCTCCAATGTTCCTCCTGTTCCGCCCCCGTCCCTCGAACGTTCGACCGGACCTGTCCCCTCTGCGGCTGGGACAACCAGGTCTCCATCCGGAAATGCCTCCACTGCAGGGCGATGATCTTCCGGAACGAGACGCTGACCTACCGGTCGATCACGGGCGGCACGATCCTGGGGGGAATGGTCTCCTGGACCTTCCTCGGGCATCGCCTGGGCGGGGCGATCAGTCTGGCGATCGGATCGCTCTCCTGTATGACCCCGCTCGTGAACCTGCGACACCGCTGCGGCGGCTGCGGCAAGCGGCCGGACGCCGCCTCCTGTCGACGCGGGAGAAGCATCCGCTGTGGCTCAGGAGACTGAGTTATTTCGCAGGCGCGGTCGCCTTCGCGGCTGGAGCCGCGGTGCTGGTCCTGAAGTCCGGTGGCCGGACCGGGTGAGCTCGGCCTGGACCGCGGCCCCGGACGGATTGGAGATCGCGCCGCGCAGCCCGCTCCTGAGCCGCCGGATCGCCCAGCTCCGGCGCAAAGACCCGGTCGCCGCGAGGGGCCGCCCTGCCGGGAGCCTCCCGGGCAGCGGGAGGCCCCCCACAGTACCGTCTTAATTCCGGACCGGGATCAGGCGAGTTCTACCGGACGCCCCGACTTGGCGGAGGCGTACACCCCATCGATGATCTTCATGAGCTTGTAGGCCTCGGCCGGATTATTGAGCGGGGCTTCCTTGTCCTCCAGCACCAGGGCGAAGTTCTTGGCCGAGCGGGTGCGCCCCATCGTTTCGTCCGCCTCCACGACAATGCTCCGGTTGACCGGGAAACCGTGCTCCTGCGAGTAGATCTCGCAGGTGTCGATGCTGGTAGCGTCGATGCCGTCCACTCGGAAGAGACGCTGGATCTTGCCGCCGGCTTTCTGGCCCTGGAAGACCACGGATACGACCTCGCGCTCGTTCATCTCGGCCCACGAGTTCCGGAGCATCAGGATCTGGCCCGTCTTGAACGTGACCAGAGCATGGGCCGCCGCCTCGACGTCGGTCACGCCGTCCTTCACGTCCGGAATGCCCCAGGGGCCCTTGAACTCCTTGTTGTCGATGTTGTCGTTGAACGTCTGTCCCAGGACGAAGCTGGGCTCGGGATAGCCCATGAAGTGAAGGGCGAGATCGACCATGTGGAGCAGATCGATCAGGGGCCCGCCCCCGGACAGCTTCTTGTTCGTGAACCATCCGCCGAAGCCCGGGATTCCGTTACGACGGATCCAGGTGGCCTGAGCCGAGTTGACGCGTCCCACCGCGCCGCTGCGGAAGTACTCCCGCATGGCGTAGGACTCGGGGCGGGCGCGATTGTTGAAGTTGAACATGAGGGTCTTGCCGGCCTTCTTGGCGGCCTCGGCCATCTGCCCGACGTCGGCGGCGTTCAGGGCCGGAGGCTTTTCGCAGAACACGTGCTTCCCCGCGGCCAGGGCCTCCATGACCAGGGGATGATGGAAGGCGTTGGGAGTGATGATGGAGACGGCGTCGAGATCCTTGAGGGTGGCATACAGGTCCTTGGGCTCACCGAAGGTCTTTTCGACCCCGTACTTCTGCGAGGCGGCCTTGGCGGCGGCGGGATTCTTGTCGACGATGGCGACGACCTCCGCCCCAGCGCCCCGGAATCCCGCCACGTGATAGGCGGCCATCCAGCCTGCGCCGACGATTGCGATCTTCTTGGACATGCATCCTCCTTAACGATCCCGCGTCGGGGGATCACCCGCAGTCACCCGGCCTTGCCCCGGGCTTCGGAACGCAGGG
>DATGFI010000549.1:0-8998 GCA_035309205.1 Planctomycetota bacterium
GACGCCGCCCACGAAGTTGGCCCGGGCTTTGAAGTTGCTGCTGAAATCCACGACGCCAGCGAATGCCCCCAATTGGGTGCGGGCAAAGTCGATAAACGGAGGCTGATGCGCCAGGCGACCCTGGGGGAGGGTGGGGGCAGCGAGGATCGAGTAGTCCCCATACTCCCGGGGGTCGTTCGCCCAAGAGTCCAGCCGAGGCGGAAGCCCTTCCGGCAGAAGCGATTCCAACTCCGGACGCTCACCAAGCGTGGAGGCCGGGAGGGAGAGAAGTTCCGCCACCGATCGCCGGGAGCCATCCTCAAGATCGGCAAAAGCGGCTGCGGGTACGGCGCTGATACAACCCACGATGATGAATACCAAGATGCAATGCTTCAAGGATTGAATCATCACCCTCCCCTGATCGGTGAGCTTAGCCCCCTGTGCAATCTTAGAGGCGAATCCTGAGCTTGCAAGGAAATAATGAAAACATAGGATATTGCTCCTGCGGGGCGGCACCATTTTCTTCATCGCACCAACGCAATCAGAGAGAGAATCCGTTTCACGTCCTTCCTTGCGCCCCTCTGGCTTTCGCCTCGGCCGTCGAAAGACTGCGACCGCCCGAGGCTTCCTTGAATCTGGGGCGAAGGTCAGGGGGTGAGCCTCCAGAGGAAGCTGGTTCAAGGCTGGAGTTCCGCAGAATTCAATAGGGAATCCATGTGCCAAGGGGTGAGGAATATTGGCATTACGAACCTTGGATCGTCGCTCAGAAAGAACACTGACTTTGTCGATGTCGTTATGGAGAGCATATTGTATTCGTAGAATATGTGGTGTACGTTAAGGTGGCATCTAGAGCGGGCAGCCTTTGACTAGGCGGATGAACCGTGAGAGATGGTTTGCCGCTGGGAATGACTGGGGGTGAAAATGTCGACAGGTCGGCATCTCAATCTGTTGGGTTCGGGAAGCATGACTCTCGTCCTCGTAGGGGCGATGGCTCTGTCTGCTAGTGCGCAACAGCCGGTCACCCCGCAGGGGCCGGGCTTGTTGGGCAATTATTACGACCTGTCCGAAACGACTCCCCCCACCTTCCCTCCGGGGTCCGTCCCGGGAAGCCCCAAGACTCCAACGGAACCTACGGCGAAGTACATCGTGAGCCGGATTGACCCTCAAGTGAACTTCCCGAACATCACCGCGGGCCCGCCTGCATGGCCCGCTCCCGGCGTCAACACGGATGGTGCGAATTTCATGGATTCTTGGGACGGGTTTCTCACCGTTCCGACGACGGGAAACTACGTCTTTACGCTGACCCTGGACGACGGGGGAAGAGCTTGGATCAACCAATTGAGTCCGACTCCGGACATTCCCGCCGCCGGGGCGAACTCGTGGGTCGACCAGGGCCCCTCGCCGTACAATTCGGCCAATATTGCGCTTACCGCAGGGGCGATCGTTCCCATCCGCGTCGAGCATTACAACCATTGCTGCGGCGCTCAATGCATCTTGTCTTGGACTCCTCCCGGTGGCGCCAAAGCGGTCATCCCTCAGGCGAACCTCAGTTCTCCCGCGCCTTCGGATGCGCCGGTCCTGTCGGCCTCCTCCGTTGCCGGCGTCGCTCAGATTAATCTGAGCTGGGTGCCCGCGGGAACCGGGACTCCGGCCACCGCCTACATGGTTTTCCGCGCCACGGCCTCGGGGGCGGAGGGTCTCGTCCCCATCGCAACCGTGTCCGGGACCACTTACAATGACACTACCGTGGTCGTCGGCACGACGTACTATTACATCGTCCAGCCAACGGCCTACGCCGGGTGTTTGATCGGAAAGCCTTCCAACGAGGTAACCTGCGCTCCGAATCCCATCGCGGTTAACCCGAACTCACTCATGGTGGTCGAGCTGGCGGGAACCGGCACGATTACGCTGACGACCACAGTAGCGATTCCCGCTACGACGACCATCACCTTCCCTCTGAGCGTGACCAACCTCACTTCGGCAGGGCCGTCCTTCACGGTTCCGGCCTCGGTTTCCCTGATGGGCAACAATACGGTGGGGCAGTCCGTGACCTTTACCGTCACCGGGGTCGATGACCAGATCGCCAACGATCCACAGACTGCGGACATCAACATCGGCCCCACCACCGTGAACGCCGGTGGAAATGCTGCCTACAACGGACTGACTTTCCCGCCCGTGACCTGCACCCAGACTGAAAGTGACGTCGCAGGTGTGCTCATCACGCCCAGTTCAGGGTTGAGCATCACCAATGGGGGCCCGCCCATTACGTTCACGGTGCAACTCACTTCCAAGCCTAATACGGCGGCGAGCCCGGCGGTGACCCTCAATCTGGCGGCGTCGATCCCTTACTTGGCGAACGTCACGGGGCCCGGCGGCCTTTCCACGGTCAGTTTCACCGCCGCCAATTGGAATACTCCTCAAACCATCACGGTCACTCCGCAGAATGTCGATACCCAGACCACCTATGTGTCGAGTTTCTACGTGACCTTCACCCCTGTTCAGAGTCCCGACCCGAGCTACAATGGGATCGGCGTGAATTCCGCGTTCATCTTCGAGCCGACGTCCACACCTCCGCTGAAACATGTCTGGAGCCACTGCGGGCTTCTCGGAGGCGAAGGTCTCATTCCAATGGGATTGCTGATGATCATCCGACGGTGGAGGCGGAAGGCGAGCAAGCAGAACCCGGGGAGGTGATTGTCGAGTCGCCTCATCCTCCGTCTCTGAGGAAGCAGCGCTGAGGGAGCACCGTCCTCCCTCCTGACCGGCCAGAAATGCCCGCTGGGTCCCGGACCCAGATGAGGACCCGAGATCGATGGTGATGCTGTCCCTGTTCTATCTCAGTTCATTGTTCTTCCTCGGCAGCTCCACCCAGGACCCTCCCCATCCCCTGGTCTCCGGCTTTGAGAGATTCGGGAATGGGGATCCGGCCGAGGGGGGGAGGCTACTGCTGGGGGAATTGGGATGCATCGTCTGTCATCCTCCCGGAGCAGCGGCGGGCCAGCATCTGAGCGTCCGGAAGGCTCCTCTTCTGTTGGACGTCGGCGATCGGCTCAATGCTGAGTGGATCCGCCGCTTTCTTCGGGACCCCCAGCAGACCAAGCCCGGGACAACAATGCCGGGGCAGCCGCTGACCCAGGAGGACATTGAAGCCCTGACCCACTTCCTCATGTCCCTCAGAAGGACAAACCCCTTCACCCGGTGGAGCTCACCCGCCACCCATGCCGAAGAGTTCTATAATCATATCGGTTGCGGGGCCTGTCATGATCCCAAAGGGAAACCGCCCATCACGGGGAGCATCCCCCTTGCCGATTTGAAGTCGAAGTATGCGAGCGCCGAGGCTCTGGCCTATTTCCTTTCGGACCCTCTCTCCTGGAGGGCATCCGGCCGGATGCCGCGCTTCCATCTGAATCCTTTCGAAGCCATGTCCCTGGCCAACTATCTCCTGGGGACTTCGGTTCGAGAAGCGGACTTGCCCGGAGAGACCCTGCCGGGGCTCGTTTACGAGCTGTTCCTTGGGACGTGGGGCAACATTCCCGACATGGACCAGCTTTCGGCCAGTACTTCGGGGACGACAGCGGGCTTCGAGCCGAGCGTGGTCCAGACAAGGGAACCGCACTTACTCCGCTTCTCCGGATATCTGGAGGTCGCCGAAGAGGGCCTCTTCACCTTCACGACTTCCTCCAGAGGAAGGAGTGTTCTTTGGGTCGGGAAGACCATCGTGGCAAACAACGACGGGAATCACTTTGTCCAGGAGGCGAGCGGATCGATCATTCTGGGGAAGGGTAAGCATGCCCTAAGAGTCGCGCTCCTGGCTGCCGGTGGATCCGCGGAGCTACTCGTCACTTACGAGGGCCCTGGCATATCCAAAAGAAGAATCCCGGAGCCGGCGCTCAGTCATTCCCGGAATGGCAATCTCGCGATCCGGGAGGCCCCGCCGCCAGCGGCGAAGTTCCTGGTCGGCCAAGACCTGGCCAGGAAAGGTCGCGAGCTCTTTATCCAGAAACGCTGCTCCAGCTGTCACGAGGCGGGCCCCGATCTCCCCCGGCAGGCAGCCAAACCCTTGGCACGACTCCTCCCGGAGCGAGGGTGTCTAAGCGGGGATCCGCTCGATTTCTCCCTGAGCAAGGCCCAGTCCCGTGCCATCTCTCAGGCGCTCCAGGCCCTGTCCTCGTGGGGCCCCCCTTCGGCCGTCCAGAAACTCGACCGAACGATGACGGCCCTGGACTGCTATGCCTGTCATGAGCGCCAGGGACGGGGGGGCGTGACTGGCGAGCGGGACCCGCTCTTCATCAACAGCGGCGACGACATGGGTGACGAAGGGAGGATCCCTCCCCGCCTCACCGGCGTGGGTGCGAAGCTCAATCACGTCTGGATGGAGAAAGTGCTCAATTCCGAACAGAAAGTACGGCCTTACGTGGCTACCCGGATGCCAATCTTCGGCGCGAAGAACGTGGAGAACATGAGCGACCTGTTTGAGGCCGTGGATCTTTCAGCAGAATCCCCAGTTCTGGCACCCGACGCGGAACTGGTGACGACCGGCAATCTCCTTGCCGGAAGCAAAGGGCTTTCGTGCATCAGCTGTCACGCGTTTCGTCGTCTCAAGGCCCCTGGAATCCAAGGAATGGACCTGGCGGAGATGGCCGAGCGATTGCGCCATGACTGGTTCGTTCGATTCCTGGCCGAACCTACCGTGCTCCGGCCCGGGACCCGGATGCCCAGCTTCTGGCCGGGTGGAGCCAGCCTACGGCAGGACATCCTGGGCGGCGACTCCGGTCGGCAGCGTGAGGCGCTCTGGCAGTATCTCTGCGGGGGCGCCGCAGCGAAAATTCCCGTCGGGATCGGTCCGCAACCGATGTCCCTGGTTCCCGTCGACGAGCCGCTGGTCTTCCGGAATTCAATTGAGGGAGCCGGGCCTCGCGCGATCGCCGTGGGGTATCCTGAAAAACTCAACCTCGCCTTCGATGCCCAGGAGCTGAGGCTCGCCCTGCTTTGGACGGGGGAGTTTATCGACCCTTCAAGTTACTGGGTCGGCCGCGGAAGAGGTGTCCAGGCACCCCAGAGTGGAAAGATCATTCGAATGATGGAAGGGGCCCCCTTCGGGATTCTTGGGGATTCGGGCACTTCCTGGCCCCAGGATAAAGGACACGCAGCCGGCTACACGTTCGAGGGGTACGAGCTGGACCAAAGGCGTCGACCGGTCTTCTCCTACGCCTTTGCGTCGGGCAGAGTCCGGGTGCTCGACCGGTTCGATCCGGTTCAGGCAGATCCAAAGCCGTCCTTGGTGCGGACCATGGTCCTCACGTCCAAGGATCCGCCCCAGGGACTCTGGTTCCGGGCCGCGGCTTCGAGAAGGATCGAGGTGAAGCGCGATCTCTACGTCCTCGACAGTGGCCTGGAGATCACCATCATGCCACCGGCAGCCCCCCAGGTGCGACCCAGCGGTGAGGGAGCGGAACTCCTCGTGCCGGTGGAACTGAAAGAAGGGTCGCTCACGATTGTGGTCCGCTATGCATGGTGAATCGGTGAGGCATCTGGGGCCGGTCCTGGCTTTCGTCCTGGCCTGCTCCGTGCCGGCCTGGGCCCAGGGTGCCCCGGACACCGAAGAAGATTACTACCCTCTCATCTCAATCCCGATCCCGGAGCAGATCCAGCTGGAGGCGGTTGGAATTGAGATTCTGCCCGAGGGAAGAATCGCCGTCTCGACGCGGCGCGGAGAAATCTGGATCCTCGACCGGGCGCTCGAGAATCCACCGTCCCATGTGACGTTCAAGCTCTTTGCCAGCGGACTCCACGACGCCCTGGGCCTGTCCTGGCGAGACGGCTGGCTCTATGCACAGCAGCGCGGCGAGTTGACCAGGATGAGGGATACCGACGGGGACGGCCGAGCGGATGTCTTCAAAACCGTATGCGACAGTTGGTCGATCAGCGGAGAAGCTCAGGAATATGCGTTTAGCTCGAGGTTCGATAAAGACGGGGTGATCTGGGTCGTCCTGAGCCTGTCGGCCTTGTCTCGGAGTGATGTGCCGTTCCGAGGTTGGTGCGTCCGGATCACCCCGGAAGGGAAGATGATCCCAACATGCAGCGGGATTCGGTCTCCTGGCGGGATCGGCATGAATGCCGACGGCGAGATGTTCTGTTGCGACAATCATGGCGCGTGGAATGGGGCGAGCGCACTTAAACACCTGGTCCCCGGGTCATTCCAGGGGCACCCCGACAGTCTCAAGTGGTACTCCTTGGCCCCGAACATGGGTCCGAAGCCCGAGGCCCCCCGGAGCGGCAGCCGGTGCCATGTCGAAGCGGCGCGAATCCCGGAATACGTCCCGCCGCCGATCCTTTTCCCCTATGGGATCGTCGGCAATTCCGCCAGCGGCATCGCGTGCGATCTGTCCAACGGGAAGTTCGGGCCCTTCCGTGGGCAGTTGTTCGTTTCCGATCAGAGCTTCAGCGTGGTTAATCGCTGCTTCCTGGAAAAGATCAATGGACGATACCAGGGGGCGTGTTTTTCGTTTCGAGGCGGCTTCAGCTCGGGAAACGTTGCCGAAGTGATGAGCCAGGACGGTTCGCTTTGGGTTGGAGGGACGAACCGGGGTTGGGCTTCACGGGGATCCCGCTCCGGCGCGATCGAGCGTGTGAGCTGGTCGGGAAAGGTGCCCTTCGAGGTGCTGGAGATGCACGCGAAACATGACGGCTTTGAACTTCTCTTCACCCGACCGGCGGAGAAGTCGGCCGCCGAGAATGCGGCTTCCTACGCCATTCGCACCTTTACGTACGTCCTCCACTCTGCGTATGGGAGCCCCGAGGTCGACCAAACGACTCCGCGGATTACGTCGATCCAGGTGAGCGAGGACGGCCTCAAGGCTCGAATCAGACTCGATGAAATGAAGATCGGAAATATCCACGAAGTCAAGATGGGTGGGGTCCGTTCGCTGGAAGGGAAACCGCTTCTGCACCCGGCGGGCTGGTACACGCTTTGGAGCCTACCCCAGGAATGATCAAGCTCCGGGGACTAGGCAGAGCCGTCCGGCAAGCCCTCTTGGCGGAACACGGGGAAACGAGGAGCTAAGGTCTCAGCGGTTCCGGCGTCGACGGCGCCAGGCGAGGCCGAAAAAGAGGGGAACTAGCCCTTCCAGCCCCAGAAGCCCACACTTCCACACTTTCTTCAGGGGCGGCGTCGAGGTCGCCTCGAAGATCGGGACCGGCGGAAGGGGAAAGCCCGAATAGTTTTTGTCGCCGCTTGAGACCGGGGTGAAATCGACCTCATAGCTGGTGATATAGGTCGTCGTCGCATCCACAGCTTGGGGAGTCACCGTCACCGTTTGTGGTAGGTTCCAGGTGCTGGGCATGAAGGTGAGGGTCGTCAGGCCGCCGGGCCCCGTCGCAGTGGCCTCATAAGGGATGGACACCGAGAGGGGAATCGAGACGTTGGCCGTGGGCTTGGACAGGAGCTGGACAGTGAACGAGATGGAGGGGCCGCCGTTTGTCGTGGACAAGCCCGAGCTGGGGGTGACTAGGATACCGGGGAAGTCACTTTCCGTCTGATTCACCGTGACGGGGGGAAGCGTGTCTCCGTTGAAGCGCCCGTCCGTGCTGGAAGTGGTCGAGAACGTGATGGTCGCCGTCCAAGGATTCGCGGCGATGAAGTCGTCGACGCCCTTGACGGTGATGGTGTTCGTGAGCAGCGAGGTCCCGTCTCCCGTGAAACTGATCGGCAAGCTGGTCGCGAAGCCCCCGCCGTTGCTTAGAAGGACAGGAGCGCTGGGGGAAGTGAAGTTGACCGTGGCGGTCGTCGACAACGGCGCCAGATTGTTCAGAGGGAGGAGCAGAGAAACCGTGAAGGTCGCGGTGCCGCCGGCCTCGACGACCGTGAGCGAAGTGGGGGAGACGCTGATGGGGACGGTGGTACACGACGCTTCATTGGAAGGGCCGCTTTCGGCGGCGCTGATGGCCGTGACAACATAGTAGTAGGTCTGGCCGAAGGCCGCCGAGGAGTCCGTATAGGTCGTGCCGGCGACGCCGGTGGCGATCGTCGCCTCCGTGCCGGGCGAGGTACCGCGCTTGATGTTGTACGTGTAGGCGGCGGCCGGGCCCGTAGGGGCCGTCCAGCTGAGAGAAACCTGAGAATTGACGAAGGTTGCCGTGAGGCCCGTGGGGGTCGGACAGCCGGCGGCGAGGACCGCGACCTCGACGGGCGTCAGGACCCGGCTATAGAGCCGGACATCGTCGATCTGCCCGTTCCAGAATTCCGCGGCCGTATTGACCTGCCGGCCGATATAGGCGAGATTCGCCACCAGATTCCAGTTTTTCGCCGCCGACGCCACCTGCACCCCATCGGCGTAGAGAATCGCCGTCGTGCCGTCGTAGGTCAGCGCAATGTGGTGCCAGTTCATATCCCAGAAATTGTTCACCGTGATGTCGTCCCCGTAGCCGCCCCCGTAGAGGGTCGGTCCGTTCATCCCGATAAACATCGCCTGGGAGGTTCCTCCCGTTCCATAGGCGAAGATCCACCGGTAGCCCCCGGCCGTCGTGGCCGACTTCCCCCATCCGCAGAGGGAGCGGGGGGCCTTCCCCGTAGGGAAGATCGCCGGGTTGCCGAGGTCGACGAACTGGTTCGTCCCGTTGAGCGAGAGACAGCCTGGGTTGGTGAAGGTCAGGCCGGGGGCTCCCGGGGCGACCCGGGCCGGACCATTCTGCCAATTGCCGTTATTGCCGTTGCCGGAGAAGTCCATGCTGGGGCTAGTGGTTTCGTCCAGAGGCCAGTAACCCACCATGCCCGCGATGGGCGTAATTGCGGGCGAGAAGCGATTCGGGAACGGGTGGCCGACGGCCGTCGACCCCGCCAGAACCAACAGACCGATGGCGCCCAGGCACCCCAGCCTCCACCCCATAGCTATTCTCCTTTTCGAATCGCCGCTCCGCCGACCCGAACCCCAATTGGAATGACGCGAAGCTACGGGATCCCGCCGTTCTCGTCCATGTGAACGCGCGCAAAAGAATTGAGATTCTTGACGAGCTACTCGGA
>DATGFI010000550.1:0-7981 GCA_035309205.1 Planctomycetota bacterium
CCGGCGTCGCCGTCGAGATCGCTGCTGACTTGACCGACGCGCCGCGGAATACGAGCTCCTCCAGCGTGCTCAGATCGCGGTTGCGAATCTGGCTCGCGTTGGCGTCGAGGAATTCGAAGAGGTCGGAATCCTGTACGATCGCGCACTTGACCGCTTCAGCCAGTCCGGCGACGTATTCGCGCAGAGGTACGTCGCGGAGGAGGGTGGGATCGGAGAACACCGCTTTGGGCGGCCTCCAGCGGCCTGCGAAGGTGGGACAGCAGGCGCCGCCGACCGAGACGTCAAGCTGGCTGCGCATGGTCGTGGGGACCAGGAAGAGCGGCCGGGAGCCGGTGAGCCGCATGCCCAGGTGCATGACGGCGGTCCCGCCGACCGCGACAACGGTCACCCCAGTCTTGCCGACCGCATCGAGCTTCGCCTGGATCTGCGAGAGGGTGGCAGCCTTGGCGGGACCCTTGGTGGGAGGCGAGACGCCCCCGGAAACGTCGAAGCGGTTCTGCTGAAGGCTCATCGCGACGTGGCGGGCGATGGGGACGCAGGGCTTGTCGGTCACGACAAAGACGCGGAGGGTGTCGGGCGCAAGCACGCGGATGTTTTCTCCGCATTCCACGTGCACGCCGGGCCAAACGAACATCCTCGACTCCGGGATCCGGACTTCCTGCACGAGGCTCGCCCTCCTGGTTGATGATGTCGAGATCGGCCCAAAGCGTATCCGGACCGTGCCGGGATTGCAACCGCGGCCTCCAGGCCCGCAACAGGGGTCCTGCAATTTTGAAGCCGCGCTTTCGCTTCCCGCCTCCCCAGGCACCGGGCTTCCAGCGGGTAGCAGTCCCGAGGCCATCCTACCGCTCGGTCGCCTTTTCCATCCCGACCTAGCGCAAGGGTGGGCTTCCAGCGGCACGGGGTTTGCTGCACTTTCCGTGCTTGGAGGATTGCGCCATGGGCCAGGACCGAAGTCAGCTACCAGTCCTATCCCGGCAGCTGGAGTCCTTATCGCTCCGGGCCGAATGCTTCCGGGACCGAGACCAGGAGGAGCGAGACTGGTTCGTCTCCGTGCTGGCAAGTCTCCAGTCGACGGACCAGCTGATCACCACCGGTGGTGACCCTCGTGCCGCGGCTCGGGACTTCGTCCTTGAGGTGTCCGAGTCTGGAAAGATGATCCTGAAGCAGTCCGGCCTTCCTGTGCCGGTCGATGAGGACTACCTTGAGCATGTGTTCCTGACGATGGGAGTGTCCTTGGCGCCCGGCCAGCTGATCCTCCTGGAACCCCGTTTGGCAAAGTGGGCGATCGAGGAATCGTTGTGGGGGCTCGAACTGGATCGCGCCCTATCCGGCAGCCGCGGCGAATTGTCGGAACTGCCCCTGACGGCAGGCCTGAACGCCTGGAGCCGGAAGCGGGAGCTCGTCATGGCGATTCGGATCGCCGAGGAGCTCCTGGAGAGGGAAAGTCCCGGGCCGTACCAACAGACTCGAGCGGTCTAGTTCCCCCCTGCTCGGCTCGCGCGCCCTCCCTCCGGCGGAATCTCTTCCGGGAGACAGACTGAATCGGATGCCTTCGGTGAAACCACCTCAGCAGTCCGATTGCCGGGTCGACGAAGGCAGGGACTGAAGGCAGGACTCCTCAATCCGGACGGGCCGCTGCGTATGCCGCGAAGCCGCGGCGCACCTGTTCGGCCGCAGTCTGGAGGGCTCGCTGCACCTCCAGCGTGCGGACGTCAACGCCGGCCGTCCGCAGAAGGCTGGCCGCCTGGGTGGCCACCGCCGCATCATAGTTCCCCAGCTCGTTCACCAAGGCCGGCAGATTCTTCTCGTGAAGGGCCAGCACTTTTGCGGCGAGTCCGCGAGGAGAAGTGAAGCTGCCGTCGCCATCGGCATCGACCCAAACCGGATTCGTCACGCCGATCACTCGTGGATTCCAAAGCGGGGTATTGGGCTGGTAGGGCCGAGCCAGAGGCCAATATAGCTCCCGGACTCCGGGCCCGCTGGCGACGACCTCCAGGTGGACGTCGTTGGGAGGACGGTCGATCTTCCAGCGGAAGCGGGCCTTCTCGCCGCCTACCGAGCCGCCCTCGACCCACTCGTCGCGGATCCGTTCACCGTTGGCGTAAAGCTCGACCCGTTCGCAGCGCGTCCAGGAGGGACCGTAGACTCGAGCTTCGACATCGATGAGACCCCCCGAGCCGGGGACCAGATCGCCGGGTCCGTAGCGGCCATCGACCTTGATCTGCGCGATCAGTCCCATGCTGACCGTTGCACGCCCCTTCAGCAGGCTTTCGCAGGCCGCGGCGACGTCAATTCGTCCGGGGTCGCTGTCCCGGACTGAGATATAGGTCCGGGCCTGGCCGACGATGTAGCGGTTCACGTCGTGACAGTCGCTCGCTCCGACGCCCGTGATGCGATAGCCGTGATTCAGGAGCGACATCCAGTCGCGGAGGATCTGGAAGTCGTCGGTCCGGAGGGCGCTGGAATTGAGCAGTTCCATGGCGTCGAACGTGAACTCCGGGCCGCGGAGGTTGTCGCCGCTGGCACGGTTGAAGTTCTGGTCGGCGAAGGGGATGAAGTTCGAGTGGTTATTGCGGGGGTGGTTGAGGATCGCGACGCGAACGCCGGGCGTGGCGCGGATGGATTCCATGAGCTTCGGCCAGTCGGTCAGAGTCCAGTCGGGCAGCTTCCCCCCGGGTTCGACCGGGAAGATGTTGAAGTGGCCGGCCGGGGTGGTGATTTCGCTGCCGAGGACGGGCGTGAATCTGCTGAGAAGTCCCATGCGCGAGGCCGCCGCGGCGTACCCGTTCAGCTGGTTATGTTCGGTCGCGATCGGGAGCTCGATGCCCTCGCCGGCGATCGTCAGAGCGCGTTCGTCGGCGGTGGCGTCCCCGTGGCCGCTGAATTCCAGCGTGTGAATGTGGGTATCACAGGCCACGAGATTCGCCGTCGGCACTTCGCGGCGGATCTTGAGGGAGACGGTTTCGGAGTCTCCCGGATCGAGCGAGACCGATTCGGTGGCGACGGAGTATTCGACGCCCCTGCCCGCGTGGACGCGGTAGCGGCCGGCGGGGAGCGTCACCCGGGCACGCCCATCGGGGGTATAGACGACGCCAGGACGGACGGCGATGCGCTGTCCGGGCGGCGCCCCCAGGGGAGGGAGCGCATAGACCAGATCGTCGACGATCGTGATGCGGCAGGGTCCGTTGCCCCCCAGGGACTCGGTCACGTCGATCGAAAGGGTGGCTTCGCTCATCAGCTCGCGCAACGGGCGGGGAGAGATGCGCACGAGGCCCACCAGGATTTCGTTGTTCTCCTTGGGCGCGCTGATCGCCAGAACGTTTTCGCCCTTCTTGAGAAGCCCCGCAGGCAAGGCGAAGGCGGAGATGACGGGAATCTCGTAGAGCTGCAGCTGGCCGAGCTTTCTGCCGTTCACGGACACGGGCCAGACGGACCGGACGTTGGACTGCCAGAGAAAAAGGGTCGATTCGCCCGGGCTGGCGTCCTCCAGCACGAACGGATGGGTCAGATCCCGGCCATCGACGGGGGTCTTGTTCAGGTCCAGCCACTGGGGCTGATCCGCATTCCCGAGGTGGTAGATCTTGAAGTCCGGCGCCTTCCAGACACGGTGCCAGAGCGAACAACCGGAGAGCAGGGCGAGGATGCCCAGCCCTGAAATTACGCGAGTCCTGCGCATCGGATGCAATATCCGGTCCCTTCGATGAGGAATTACCGGCCCTTGCTAAGGAACAGATCCCGCCCTTCGACCAGCGCCCGCATCTTCCGGTCCGCGACGGATCGGTGAAGCATCCAGAAGCCACAGTCCGGGTGGATCCAGCGGATGCGGTCCATGCCCAGTACTTTGGCCGCGTGCTCGATCGCCTTGGCGATCTCCGAAGGGCTTTCGATTTCATTGTCCTTGATATCGACGACCCCCAGCCCAAGGGCAATTGACGGCTTGAGCTCCTTGAAGGCGTCGAGCTCGTCATGGCCGCGTCGCGCGAACTCGAGAACGAGATGATCGCATTCGAGCGCGTTGAAGAACGGCATCAGGCTCCTGTAAGCGCCTTTCTGGATGGTCTGGCCGCCGTAATTGCCGAAGCACAGGTGGACGGCCTTCTGGTTCCGCGCTCCCTTCAGCACGTGATTGATCGCCTCGGCGGCCCAGGCCCCATCTTCGGGCGAGCCGGGAAGGTTCGCCTCGTCGACCTGGACGACGTTGGCGTCGATCCCCTCGAGCTGCTTTCGCAGGACGTCGGCGATCCCCATCGTCAACGCCCGCCGGTCGTGATAGTGGCGATCCAGCAGGGTTTTCCCGAGCATGTAGGGGCTGGTGACCGTGAACTTGGTCAGGCGCGAGGCGACAGCTTTCAGGGTCTGCCACGCGGCGGGGAGATTGAGCGAGCCCTGCTCGATCGGCGCATTCACCACGGCCGCCGGCTGGGTGCGGAACTTCATGCCCGGCATCGAGCGGAACGTTTCGATGTCCGAGCGGCTGAAGGTGGTCGAGATGCCGCCCAGGGGGGTTACGAAGTACTCGATCATCCCGTTCGTCTCGGGATGGTTGACGTTGAAGCGGGTGAGTTCTCCGTCGGAGACGACGTCGATGCCGGCCAGTTCCTGCGTCCGGACGGCGACCAGGATGGCGTCCTGGAGAGCGGGAGTCGACGGGTTCGCGGCGAGCCAGGCGGGGACCGGATAGCTCCCGACAACGGTCGTGAGAAGCCGGTGGTCCTTGTTCATGAAGCACATGATAATGATCGGGCTGGGGAATCCAGACAAAAAGTAGCGTGGAGGCGGGGCGCGTGTCCGCCGGGGCCGGCCCGGGACTTGCCGGCTCGCGCGGACCGACCTGATCGGCTAATCGAGCTTTTTCAGCCGGATATTCCGGAACTCCAGGCCCGAGCCGTGGTTCTGCAGGCCGATATAGCCCTTGCGCGGCCGGTCCTTAAGCGCGTCGAAGGTGCTCATGTCGGCGTCGACCACCATCTCGCCGTTCAGGGTGACCGTCACGCGGTCGCCCTTGCACCGGATGCGGATCGTGTTCCACTCGCCAGCCTTCTTCTGCGCGGGCTTGGACGGCGGGACTACCCCATAGATAGACGCCGTGTGCTGGTAGGGCTTGATGTTCTTGTGGATCTCCGCGTCGTCGTCCAGGATCTGGATCTCCATCCCATCCTTGGATGGGTGGCCTTCGCGCGGGGTGCGGATGTAGACGCCGCTGTTGCCGTCCTTCGGGCAGTTGTATTCCACCTCGATTTCAAAATCGCCGTACTCGTCCTTCGTGCAGAGCCAGCCGCCTTTGCCGCCCTTGCAGACGACTTTGCCGTTTTCCCAGGTCCAGCAGTCCGCGCTGCCGCCGACCGCCTCCCAGCCGGAAAGGTCCTTGCCGTTGAAGAGGGGAGCCAGATCACCCTGAAGGAGGAAGGCGGCCGCGAGGGCGAGTAGGAGGCGCATGGCAAGGTCCTCGAATGTTCTATCTAAGATACGGGCCGAAATCCCCTGCGCGATTCAATCGGGAGCGCTATGGAAGGGCACCCGGTTCCGACGGAACTCGATCATAAGTCGAGCCGGACCGGGCGGCAAGCGGTAGAATTTCCGGGCGTCTGGGGGTGAAATGGCCGATGGCAGGGAGGCCGTCCGCGAACTCCTCGCCGGCGGGCGACCGGCATGGGATCGCTTCGCGCGAGACTACCGTCTCGTCGTGCTGAAGGCGGTGCACACGGCCGCGCGACGTTTCCGTGCCGTCGAAGCCGACGTCGAGGATGCCGCGAGCCAGGTGTTCATCGAGCTCTTCCAGGACGATGGCAGAGCCCTGCGCGCCTACCGGGGCGAGAGCGCTCTCAGCACCTGGCTGACCGTTGTCGCCTACCGCATCGCCACTCGCGAATTCGTCCGCCGGATCCGGGCCAAAGAAGTCGAAGCCGCCAAGCCCGTCGCCCCGCCTCCCGCCCGTGACGCCGAGGTCTTCGAGACGCTCGAACGACTCCCGGAAATCGACCGTCGCGCACTCGTGATGTTCCACGTCGATGACTGCAGCTACAAGGAGATCTCAGATCAGCTCGATATCCCCCTCAATCAGGTCGGCATGGTGCTGCTCCGCGCCCGCGAGAAACTGGCGAAAGTCCTAACGCCCGCCCCCGGAAAATAGTTCTCCGCTTTCCCGTTAGATTTTTCATTCGCCGTGCCACGAACAGGACGGAGAAAGGTGACGCCATGACGTGTCCGAAATCGGAAGTGCTGAACCAGTGGGTCGACGGATCGCTCGATCCGCGCGAAACGGCAGCGGTCGCCAGCCATGCCGGGACCTGCTACGCTTGTGCGAAGAAAGCGGAGGAGCTGCGAGCGGTCGGTGCCTGGATCTCATCGACCGGCGAACCCGGGCCCGCATGCCTTTCCATCGGCGACATGGCGTCGGCTCTCGAGAGCGGGCGGATTCCGCTGCATGTACGCACGTGCCCGAGGTGCGCGTCGGAATTTCGCGCGCTCAAGCCAGAGAAGGAAACCCGGAGAGCGACTCGGCGCCGGGAGCGGGCGGAGCCGCCCATGAGGGCCTGGGCCGTGGCTGCGGCGGTGTTCGTCGCGGTGGGCATCCTCCTCATCATCGCCTCAGGTCAGAATGCCGCGCCGAAAGTCGAGTTCGCCTACCGGCCCCCGAGGCCCCTCAATAGCGAGCCCAGCACGCCGGTGCCTCCCCACGCTCCTGCGATCCCCAAACCGCTCGTCCCCCCTGCGCCGGAGTTCGAGAAGCCGCAGATCCCGGCCCCCGTTCCCGGGAGTCCGCCCGTGCCTCCCGGCCCGGAGGCGACTCCTGCACCCGTCCCTGACCTGGGGACGCCAGCAACGGAATCGGTGAAGCCGGCGGAGGTCACCCCGCCGCCCAGGGCGACGCTCGCCCAGCCCGCCCAGACCGCCCGGGTCGCCGCGGCCCTCGGCGTCCGCTCGGGGGCTCTGTCGGCCTTGACCGTGGACGGCAAGTGGGCCAAGCCGGGGCGCGTAGAAGAGGGAATGACCCTGCGTGCCGACGGGCGGACGACGCTCGACTTCGCGCAGGCTCGAGTGACGCTCGACAGTTCGAGCCGCTTCTCCGTGAACAAGGAAGAGCTCGTCCTCCTGGAGGGGGGCCTCTCCGCCGAGGTGTCCCCCGCCGGCCGCTTCGTTCTCGTCCTCGACGAGCAGCGCTTCTTCCCCCAGACTCAGAGCGCGCGCGTCCTCCTCTGCGCCAAGCCCGATCGCCTCGTGATCGAGGAGGGCAGCGCGAAGTGGAAGGACTCGATCCTCCGCGAAGGAACGGAATACGGCCTGAAGAAGGAGTCCGTCGAGGCGAAGAAGACCCGATCCCTGCCGTCCGCCGCCAGGGGCCGGGAGCAGCTGACCTGGCGCATGGACCTCGGCAACGCGGGCGTCGTGAAGAAGAATGTCGTCGGCCGCGTCGATACCACCCCCGAAGGCCGCCTTCTGGCCTCCGAGCCGATCGGCGACGGCGGCTTCTACGGCAAACTGGCCTACAACAACGGCGGGGAAGGGGCTCCGGTGTTCACCGTGAAGCCGAATACCGCGATCCGGTTCCGCTACTACCTGCGCGAGCCGGGACATCTGGAGTTGGTGATGTGGAGCGGCACCAAGCAGGAGAACTTCAACAGGGTTCTCGAGCCCGTCGTGCGTCAATGGACGACGGTGACGCTCTACGCGCGCGACGTGGCCGCGAACACCGGGGGCAAGGCGGTCACCTGCGAGGTGGGGGACAAATATACGAGCGTGGGATTCTTCGTCGGAACGGCGGCGGCGCCGTCCGAGCTCTATATCGACCGGTTGGAAATTCTGGAGATCGATCGATGATGCACCTGGCGGTGGCCCTCCTAGCAGGCTGCTGAAATAGTCGCAGTTTCAGCTCTGTTTGCTCTGTCCTTGAGTGTTCCCGAGTGTTGTCGCCTCCCCCGATCGCCTCGAGTTCCACTCTCGAGGCTTTCGAGGGGCCGCCAGATGCGAGCTTAGGCGC
>DATGFI010000551.1:0-3723 GCA_035309205.1 Planctomycetota bacterium
CAGCATGGTGATGGAGAGCGTGCTGTTCTTCCGGGAGGTCCTCCAGAAGCGTCTCGGGCTCCACGAGTTCCTCGCTTCCGACTGGACCATGCTGAACGAGCGCCTCGCCGGCCACTACGGGGTCGCCGGGGTTGCCGGCGAGGACTTCAGACGCGTCGCGCTCAAGCCCGAAGATCACCGCGGGGGACTCCTCACCCAGGCGGCGATCCTCAGTCTCACCTCCGATGGAACGCGCCATCGCCCGGTCCACCGCGGGAAGTGGATCCTGGAGTCCTTGCTTGGAAAACCGCCTCCCCCGCCACCGGCCAATGCGGGGGACCTGAAGCCCGCACCTCCGGCGGCCCCGAAGACGACGCTTCGGGCAAAGCTCGAGGCACACCGGGAGGACCCGACGTGTGCGGGATGCCACCGGAAGATCGACCCCCTCGGGCTCGCGTTCGACAACTACGACGCGATCGGGCGCTGGCGCACCGAGGAGGCGGTGCGGGAAGGCACGGGCCAGAACCCCAAACTGGACCCGAGCGGCGAACTGGCCGACGGCCGGGCCTTCGCCGATGCGGCAGGCCTGCAGAAGCTTCTCGCGGATGACCTTGACCTGTTCGCGCTCGCCTTCACCGAGAAACTCGCGGCCTTCGCCTTGCGCCGCCGCATCACGTTTGCCGAACGCGTGGAGCTGAAACGCGTCGCCGAATCCACGAGAGCCGGTGGCTACCGTCTGGACAGTTTGGTCGAAGCCCTCGTCACGAGCCCTCTTTTCGCGAATCCAAAGGAGTCCCGCTGATGAGCACCGTCTTTTCGCATCGATGGCAGCTCTCGCGCCGGCATTTCCTCCGGGGCGCGGGCGCTAGCCTGGCGCTCCCGTTCCTGGATGCCATGGCTCCAGCGGTCGCACAGGAGATGCGACCGCCGCGGCGGAGCGTCTTCGTCTACATCCCCAACGGGGTGAACGGCATGTCCTGGCAGATCAAGAAGCCGGGACGCGATTACGAGATGTCGACTGCCCTCCGGCCCCTCGAGAAGCTCCGAGACGAGATCACCGTCATGAGCGGCCTTTTCCATCCGAACGGCCTTGGCCAGGCTCACGTCTGCGCCGACACGTGGCTCACCGGCGCGAAGATCGATGCGCAGAGCGCGCGGCAATACCACAACACGATTTCCGTGGATCAGATGATGGCCGAAGTCACCTCGAAGTACACGCGCTTCACGTCCCTTGAACTCTCCGTCAATGCGGGCACCGGACAACCCGCCAATTCGAATACCCTGGCCTTCTCACGCGACGGGGTTCCGCTTCCTGCCGAAGACAGCCCGAATGTCGTTTTCGGCCGCCTCTTCGGTGAGGACCCGGGCGGAAAGGCTGCCCAGCGCTCCCGTCTCGAATGCCGCCGCAGCGTTCTGGACGCCGTGATGGACGACGCCCAGCGCCTCCGTCCGAAACTCGGCGTGAATGACTGCGGAACTCTCGATGAATACCTTCATAGCGTTCGCGAGGTCGAGCAGCGCGCTCGGCGGCTCGAGGCCTGGCTCGACGTTCCCAAACCCAAGGTGGACGGCGCTCCCTTCGCGCGGAACGTGACGAAGAATCAGGCCGGAGAGTACTACCGGACGATGTACGACCTGATCGTGCTCGCGCTCCGAACCGACACGACCCGGGTTGCGACCTACATGAGCGGCACCGAGGGCAATGGCCTGGCGATTCCCGAGATCGGCGTCACGCAGTCCCGCCACCAGCTCTCCCACCATGGCGGCGATCCGGAGGTGCTCGACCGCCTCACGAAGTGCGATGTCTTCCTCATGCAACAGTTCGCTTACTTCCTCGAGAAGCTCAAGACAACGGTCGAGGACGGGGTTCCCCTGCTCGACCGCACGATGGTGCTCCTGGGAAGCGGCATGAGCTACGGCCACAGCCATTCGAACAGCAACCTCCCGATCCTGCTCGCCGGTGGCAGAGGGCTGGGCTTCAGGCACGGCCAGCATCTGGACTTTAACGGCGCCCCCAGGGGCGGATATCAGCTCACCTACGACGAGTGGAGGGGCCTCTGCGGCCGTCCGAAGAACGAGAAGGCCCGGCTCAGCAATCTCATGCTCACGATGCTTCAGAAAATGGAGGTCGAAACTGATCGCTTCGTCGACAGCTTGGGACCGGTCTCGGAGATCCTAGGATGAGCCTGCTGGGGTCACTGGTTCTAATCGCTGCCCAAGTGGCGGGTGAGCCCTACCGGGTGAAGCCCCTCGAATTCCCGCCGGAGAATGCCGCCCGGCGGATCACCGGGGATCTCGTCAAGGTGGACGCCATTCGTCGTGCGGGAGAGCTCCGGGTGGACGGCAGCGGCGAACTGAAAGAGTTCACCCTCCTCCCCTTCGGCAATGCCACGTACCTGAACGCCGAAGCCGATCTACGCGACCTGGCGATCGGGCTCCATGTCACGGTCCTCCTGTATGCGGACGCTGCCGGCGCCGTGACGCGGGCCTCGAATGTCATGGACGATATCAGCGTTGCAGCGAGGCAAGGATCGGGGACCAGGCTGGTCCGCGTCGATGTGCCCGGTGGCATTCTCGAAGCGACGCGCGGATCGGAAATGCTGACCATCCGCATCAACGAGAAGACCCGGGTGTGGAAGGGAGCCAAGGAGTCTGAGGCGGCGCAGTTGGCCGAGGGCGACGAGCTCTGGGTCAACTACGGCGGCAGGACCGCGACAGGCGCGGGCCTCTGTACCGAGATCTACGCGGGCGTCGAAGCCCAGAAGGCGGCCACGGCGCGCCAGCGGAAGAAGCAGATCGCCTGGCTCAAAGAACGCGGCCTTCCCTGCTGGGTTGACCGCGTCGAGGGAATGGCGGTCACGGTGACCGTCTTCAGCAATGATCGGACGGCGCTCAGGGAGTTCCTGAAAGGCGAGCACATCGAGCCCGGGAAACGCGTGATCAATATGGTCGTGGCCAACGAAGAACTGCGGACGTACAACCCGCCCGTTGACCACGTACGGTCTATGCTTCTCAAGATCATCCCGGCGTCCGACGATGCCCCCGGCTCCTATGGGGAGCGCTGGGTGATCCAGCCCGGCCTGCTCCTAGAAGGCTTCCGGAAAGGCCGGGTCCTCCGTCTTTTCCCGGATCTGTGGCCCATCAAGGACATGCCCAGGGGTGAAAACCTCTACGACGAGTAGCCTCCTCTTGGCAGCCGGGGACACCTGCATCAAGAACGATGCTGGGATGCTGCGAATGTGGCTGGCGACGACACCGCATCCGGGCTGCCCGGCGCTGGCCTGAAGTCTGGGCAAGTTATTTCCAGGTCCCCCCCCGATCGTATATCCTGTCCCGATGAAACGACTTGGGCGCAGCCTTACCCTCGGCTTGATCCTCCTGACCCGCGCGGAGGTCATCGCGACCCCGCAGCAGCCCCCGGAGCCCGCCCTCGGCACGTATCACTGGCCTAACGGGACGGCCGGAGTCGATGCGTTCGCGGCGTGGCTGAGCCGGCCGTCGGTCTGGGCGCTCGATTTCGTCGGCGGCGAATCCTGGGACAACGTCGGCTGGCCCACCTGGTGGCTGGAAGCCTGGTCCAAGTGGGCTGCCGCGAAACCCGGAAGGCGCCTCATCCTCGCCATCCCGCCGCTCGCGGGCCCGGTCGACGGCAGCGGTCCCAAGGAAGGAAAGGTCGACGTCAACAAGCCCGTCTCCCTCGAGCAGGGCGCCGCGGGAGCCTACAATCATCACTTTCAGAACCTC
>DATGFI010000552.1:0-11598 GCA_035309205.1 Planctomycetota bacterium
CCTACCATGCCGACCTCTACGTCCACGGCGTTCCCTTCGAGGTCTACGTCCGGAAAGTCGCCGGCATCATCCGGGCGCTGGACGGAGCAACCTGCGTCCTAGACTGCGCGGCGGGTTTCGGCGTCTATTCATGCCTCCTCCGCATCCTCGGAATCCCGCGGGTCGTCTCGATGGACTATCATTGGCAGAAGAGCAGGGATGCGACGATCCTGGTCCGGGAACTGGGGCTGGACGGGGTCGACGTCCTTCAGGGCGATGCGTTGGCCCTTCCCCTGCACCACGCCCGATTCGACGGTGCCCTGACCCTGGCCTGCCTCTCGCACATCCGCGAGCCGGAGGCGGCTCTGCGCAATATTGCCCGCGTCCTTCGTCCTGGCGGAAGAGTCTATGTCTTCGAAGACAACAACAGCACGTATCCCGGCTACGAGAAGCAGATGTCGGTGCAGTGGGAAGCGGCCGAGTCCGGGAACTATGAACAGTTGCCTTCCGAAAAACAGCATACGGAATCCTATCTCGCGATGCGCCGGGAAATGATTCGCTCGGCGTTCCCCGACCTGAAATCCGACGCTCTGGACCATTGCGCCCGGGAGACCCGGGGCCTCTACGGCCGCGGAGTGCTCGAAGCAGCCGACGGGTTCCGCAAAGGCATTGCGATCAAGAACCCACGTCGGCACCTGGTCTGTCATCCCGAGTCCGGGGAATTCGAGGAGTATCCGCTCAACCCGGTCTTGGTAAAGAAGATGCTGGTAGAAGCCGGGTTCGAGCCCCGGCTGCGCTCGCCGCATTTCGGCCCGTTCCGGGGCCGCTTCGCCGCGCTCAAGGCCCTGGGCGCGGCGCTCTTCCGGATCTGTCCGGCGCTTCTGCGCTGGGCCAGCCCGACATTCGCCGTCGTGGCGAGGCGGCGTTAGCCTTGGTTCATTCTTCTACCGGGCCTTCCGGCCGGCTGCTACAGTAGCCGCATGCCGGAGCTCCTGGCCTGCCCGGACTGCGCCGGGCCGCTCAAGAACGAAGGCCCGATCCTCCGCTGCGGATGCGCCGCCTGGCCCGTCGTCGCCGACATTCCCGTTCTCACCGCATGGGCCCGGAATCGTCGATTCACAGTCGAGGAAGCCCTTGTCCGCTTTCTTCCCCCCGCGGAAGGGATCGCAGGAAAGTTCCTCCGGCGGCTCCTCCCCGGCACAGGGGCCGTCAGGAAAGCCATCGCCGGCCCGGAGGCCACGTTCCTGGAGCTGGCCGCCGCGCTGGGACGCTCGTCCGACCTCGACTACTTCCGCTATCGATTCAGCGATCTTTCGTACCTGTCGACCGCGGCGCTCCTGACGCCGCTCACCCGAGGTCCGGTCCTGGATCTCGGATGCGGCGCCGGCCATCTGGCGGAGGCGGTCTTTCGGCGAATTCCGAAATCCCTCGTCGTAGGCGTCGACTTCAATTTCACGTTGCTCTATCTGGCAAAGCGCTTCGTCGCCCCATCGGCCCTCTATGTCTGCGCCGACGCATCGGAGAAGCTGCCCTTCCGCGACGGGGCCTTCGAAGCCTCGGCCTGCGCCGACGCATTCAACTACCTTCAGGACCGGTCCCGCGCCGCAAAGGAGCTGCTACGGGTGACGCGCGGCCCGCTGCTCATGTCGCGCTTGGCCGATCCCGCCTTCCGGGGGAGGGGGACCCTCGCGCCCCTGGACCCCGAGGCTTATCTCGCGCTGTTCGCTCCCCGGTCTCCGCGGCTCTATCGCGACTCCGATCTCCTCGAGGCCTTTCTCCGGGACCGGACGCTGGACCTCTCGCAGCCGGGGGGAAGCCGGGAGGATGTCCTCACGCTCGTCGGGGGGGTCGAGCCGGCCGTCTACTCCGGGGCTGATTACTTCGTCCGGGGCGACCGGATCAACCCGATCTATGACGTGCGGGAAGAGGGGGATCGCCTTCACCTCGAGCGCCGCTTCGTCTCGGCGAAGTTCTCGGAGCTGTATGCGAAATTTGCAGGCATCCTCCCGGAGTCGCTCTGGGTCACTCGGGAGCAGATCGCCTCAGGTGATCCGGATCTGGTGCGGAAATTCGTGCTCCTAGACCTGCCGCCCAACTATTCCTGAGCTGCCGCATTCGTCAGCAAGTCGACGGTTCTGAGAACCTGGAGGCGACCTTCCTTCACCCGACGCGCGACGGGATCCATCGCCTTCATCCCCGCCCGCAGACGCTCGGGCGTTTCGTCGCTGGACGGACCGATGTGGAGGTAGACGATCATGGATCCGCCGACGGCCTCGAGGCGGTCGAGCACGAGGGCGGTCAAGATCTCCGGCAGCAGCGAAATCGTGTCGAAACGCCAGCGCCCGTAGCGGCGGAACGCCAGGATCTCCCGGCCGTCCCGCAGCCGGCGCCTTTGGATCAGCCGATTTCCGGGATAAGGGTCGATGCCCGCTTTCCGGACGAGTTTCTCGCTCCATCCATGTGCCAGCCGTGCCAGGAGCCGGGCGGCGCCCGGCCGATCCGAGTGCGCCGCATAGTACTCGGCCGCCGTGGCCTCGCGGCCCTGACCGACGATGGGGGTCAGCTCGCTCGGCCACAGATAGCGGATGCCGTAATCCATCGCCAGATCCGCGAGGTAGCAGGCGGAGCCGGGCACGTCGCCCAGGGTGCCCGGCCGGACGAGGTTCTGCACGTTCTCCGGACCGCCATGGTTGGTCCAGACCTGGAGCTTCACACCGTCCGCCGCGAGCGTCTCGAAGGCCCTCCTGGCCAAGTCGCGGGTGCAGGGCTGCGAGGCGGTAAAGTCCCCCAGGCCGTGAAGGCTGTCGATCCATCCGCGGCGCCAGGCATCCCGGAGGGCGTCCCGGTCGCCGTCGAGATAGGCCGCCTGGGGCGGCGCGCCGGGGTTCCGAGAGTAGGCAAACATCGACGAGGCGACGGGGAGCCCCAGGCCGGGGCCAAATTCCGTCTCCCCCGCGCCGGTCCAGTAGCGGAAGACGCGTTGGAGCCGCTCGATGGTGCAGCCGTCGCAGTCGATCGAAAGCGCCAGGGCCGCAGGCATATCGGCTAAGTATAGCCGCTCCAGCTAATCGTTGCCGCCCGACGGGAATGCATGCTATAACGCCTTCGTGTCCCCTCCTCCGGTGCACAAGTCCGTGACGGAATGGGTCGACGAGTGCGCCCGGCTCACCCAGCCGGACCGGATCCACTGGTGCGATGGATCCGATGAAGAGTATCGGCGCCTCGTCGACGAGATGCTTCGGGATGGGACCCTTCTCGAGCTGGATCCTCAAAAGAATCCGGGATCCTATCTTCATCGCAGCCATCCGTCCGACGTTGCCCGCTCCGAGCAGCTGACGTTCATCTGCACGGACGACAAGGAAGACGCCGGCCCGACGAACAACTGGATGTCCCCGGCCCAGGCCATCGAGCGGCTGACGCCGCTCTTCCGTGGCTCCATGAAAGGACGGACCCTCTACGTCGTGCCGTACCTGATGGGGCCCGTGGGGTCGGCTTACAGCCGCATGGGCATCGAACTCACCGACAGCGCCTATGTGGCGGCGAATCTCAAGATCATGACGCGGATGGGGACGGTCGCGCTGGATCACCTGGGCGGGTCCGACCACTTCGTGAAGGGCCTGCATTCCCTGGGAGACCTCAGCCCGGACCGGCGCTTCGTGTGCCATTTTCCGGAACGGCGGCTGATCTGGAGCATCGGCTCGGGCTACGGCGGCAACGCGCTGCTCCCCAAGAAGTGTTTCGCGCTGCGCATCGGAAGCTGGCTGGCGCGACAGCAAGGTTGGCTGGCCGAGCATATGCTCATCCTCGGCCTCGAAGATCCCGAGGGGCAGGTGACCTACATGGCGGCCGCATTCCCCAGCGCCTGCGGTAAGACCAACCTCGCGATGCTGGTGCCCCCGGCGTCCCAGAAGGGATGGAAAGTCTGGACCGTCGGCGACGACATCGCCTGGATGCATTTCGGCGAGGACGGAAAGCTCTACGCCGTGAATCCCGAGGCGGGCTTCTTCGCCGTCGCTCCGGGAACCAGCTTGCGGACCAATCCGAACATGATGGCGACGATAGCGCGGAACACCATTTACACGAACGTGGCGCTCAGGCCCGATCGGACGCCCTGGTGGGAGGGGATGGATGGGCCGGTCCCGGCGGAGGCCGTCGACTGGCAGGGAAAACCGTGGAAGCCCGGCGCGGGAACCAAGGCGGCGCATCCCAACTCGCGGTTCACCACTCCGGCCCGTCAGTGCCCGGCGATCTCCTCCCGGTTCGACGATCCCCGGGGCGTGCCCATCTCCGCGATTCTGTTCGGCGGCCGGCGCGCCCGCGTCGCCCCCCTGGTTTTCGAGGCCTTCGACTGGCGCCACGGCGTGTTCCTGGGGGCCACGATGGCGTCCGAAACCACCGCCGCCTCCACCGGACAGGTCGGCGTGGTTCGCCGCGACCCCATGGCCATGCTGCCCTTCTGCGGCTACAACATGGCGGATTATTTCGGACACTGGCTTCGCGTCGGCGCAAGAAGTGACGAGGCCCCGGGCATCTTCCACGTGAACTGGTTCCAGACCGGTCCCGACGGATCCTTTCTGTGGCCCGGCTTCGGCGAGAACCTCCGAGTGCTTCGCTGGATCCTCGCCCGAGTCCGCGGGAAGGCGGGCGCCGTCCGCACGCCGATCGGGTACTTGCCCACGCGAGAGTCGCTCGACCTCTCCGGGCTCAACCTACCCGAAAGCGCGCTCCAGCGGCTGCTATCAGCCGATCGCGAGGCGTGGATCCAGGAACTCGCCGACATGAAGGCATTCTTCGAGAAATTCGGCCGACGGCTGCCCGAGGAGCTCTGGCAGGAGCACGACCGCTTGACGCATCGCTTGAACCTGGAGGCGGCCTGAGGATGAAGATTCTCGCGATCGATCCTGGAACCAAACGCACCGGCTACGCGGTGCTCGAGGTGAATGGACGCACCCCGTCGCTGTCCGAGTGCGGCTGTGTCTTCGTCCGCGGAAAGGACCTCCCGGAGCGCCTTCTCCATATCCACAAGGGAATCGAGCGCTTGTTCCGCCGCCATCGTCCCACCCACGTGATCATCGAACGCCCCTTCGTCGGAAAGAGCGTTCGGGACGCGATGACGCTGAACGCGGGCCGCGCCGTCTGCATGCTGGCCGCCGCGGCTTCGAAGGCCCGGGTTTTCGACTACGCGCCCGCCCAGGTCAAGAAAGCAGCGACCGGCAACGGGCAGGCCTCCAAGGAACTGGTGGCGCGCATGGTCGCGGCCACCCTCCGCCTCAAAGAGACGCCGCCGCCCGACGCGGCGGATGCGATCGCCCTGGGACTTTGTCACGTGAATAGACTATGAGTGAAACCCCCGGCACCCTGATCGGCCAGTCGAACGTGATGACGCGGCTGCGCGCCCGTGTCTCGCCCGGCCCGGACCCCGACGGCAGCGCCGCGCTTCTGGAGCGGGTGAAGACGCGCGCGACGCGCGGCATCGAGGGCCGGGAGTCCTTCATCCACGACGCGGTCATCCTGGGGAAGCGCGTGCGGCTGTTCTCCAATTCCCATCACCTCGCCGATTTCTGGCGCGAGAACTGGTGGACCGAGGGGGAGTGGCGAGAGGCGACCGGCCAGTCCGTCCCACGCGAGCCGGCCCTGGTCCTCCACGCCATGATCAACGTCCCGGATGAGTCCGAGTCGTCATATGTCTCCCTCTCCAGCCAGGAAGTGTTCTTGTTCAATACGTCGTTCTATGGCGACCTTCGCGCGACGGCGATGGAGACGCTGGGCCGGTTGATCGGCAAGGCGGGCTTCGTACTCCACGCCGCGGCGGTCGAGATCAATGGCCGCGGCCTGGCCCTCGTCTATCCGAAGGAGGTCATCCACCCCACGCCGACCTGGGGCCTCATGGAAGTCCAGGGTTCGGCGTTCGTCGCCGACGGCTGGATCGCCCTGGAACCCTCAGGCCGGGTGCACGCCCTGGAGAAGAGCCTCTATGTGCGGACCTCCGTCCTGTCGAGCTATCCCGAGTACGCGTCCCGTATCCTCTTCTCCAAGTTTGAAAACGTGCCTGATCTCGCGCCCGACCAGGCCGATTCCCGGGCCGCGCAGGCCGAGGCCCTCGACGCCGTGGCCCGCCGGAATGATCCCCGACAGGCTCTCCGGGGAATCCCCCCCGAGCGGAGCCGGCTCCAGCTGCTCCGGCTGATCGCGTCGTCGGATTCCCGCGCGATGGTGTCCGCCGAATCGCTTTTCGGCAGGAAGCGGATCCGGCGCGTGACCACGGCGGCGGCCGCCTTCGCCCTGCGGGCGGGGGGCGACGAGGCCGTGCACCCGGCCGCCGTCGAGCCGTTCCCGTGTCCCGGGTACGAGGTCGCCGTCGGCGCGGTCCCCGGTCATCCGCGAGAACTCGCCAAGCTGATTGCTGCAACCTAGAGGAACTTGTCCATGGCCGAACCGGTCCTTCTGAAGGCCGTACTCCCCGGACTGAAGCATGTCTCCAGCGGCAAAGTACGCGACATGTTCGACCTCGGCGACATGCTGCTCATCGTCACCACGGATCGACTGAGCGCCTTCGACGTCGTGATGGCCAACGGGATCCCCTTCAAGGGAAAGGTCCTCAACCGTATTTCGGAGTTCTGGTTCGGATTCCTGGGCGTCCCGCACCACATGATCACGTGCGACATCGACCAGATGCCCGCCCCGGTGCGAAAGCACGCGAAGATTCTCCGCGACCGCGCGATGCTCGTGAAGAAGGCGAAACCGTTCCCGGTGGAATGCGTGGCACGGGGTTATCTCATCGGCAGCGGCTGGAAGGATTATCAGGCCGGAGGCTCCGTCTGCGGCATCAAGCTGCCGCCGGGGCTGCAGCAGGCCTCCAAACTGGACCGTCCGATCTTCACTCCGGCCACCAAAGCGCAGACCGGCCATGACGAAAATATCGGCTTCGACGTGGTCGCGGAAACCTTGGGGAAGGAGACGGCCGTCAGGCTTCACGACCTGACGCTGGCCATCTACGGCAAGGCTTCCCTTTACGCGGAATCCAAGGGCGTGATCCTCGCGGACACCAAGTTCGAGTTTGGACTTGTCGACGGTCGCATCACGCTGATCGACGAAGTCCTGACCCCTGATTCGTCGCGCTACTGGCCCAAAAGCGGCTACCGGGTGGGCATCTCGCCCCCCTCGTACGACAAACAGTTCGTTCGCGATTACCTGGAGGAGATCCGCTTCGACAAAAAACCCCCCGGGCCGGTGCTCCCCAAGCGGATCGTCCAAAAGACGAGCGAAAAGTACCTTGAGGCCTTCCGCGTCCTCACCGGCCGCGATCTCCGGGGCTGAAGTGGCGACCCCCATCGCCCACGTCCTTCGCGACCTGTCGGGCCGCTATCCGCTCACGATGCTGGGCAGCTGGAACGAGCGTCGGGTCTCCCCGTTCCGTACGCTGATCGGGACCATCCTGTCGGCCCGGTCCCGGGACGAGATGACGGATGTCATCACCGAGCGACTCTTCCAGCGCTTCGGCACGCCCCGGGCTCTCGCGCACGCCGACCGGCGGGCCGTGGAGAGGATCCTCCAGCCGATTGGCTTCTACCGGACCAAGGCCCGCTACGTGATGGAAACCGCCCGGATGGTTGAGGAGCAGGGAGGCAAGCTCCCCAGGACGATCGAAGGATTGATGGAGTACCCTGGCGTCGGCCGCAAAGTCGCCAACTGCGTCCTCGTTTACGCCTTCGGTCAAGAAGCGATCCCGGTCGACACGCACGTCCACCGCGTCTCCAACCGCATGGGCTGGTTCAGGACCCGCACCCCCCAGGAGACGGAGCGCCGCCTGGTCGAACTTGTCCCGAAAAGGCTCTGGCCAGTCATTAACGAAGCGCTGGTCGCCCATGGCAAGGCGGTATGTAAGCCGATCGGGCCGACGTGCGATCTCTGCCCCATCTATCGGCATTGCGCCCGGGTCGGGGTCAAGCCCGGAAAGCCCTCTAGGGCCGCTCCGCCAGACGCTTAAGCGCGAGACGGACATGGTCGGGCTCGAGCTCGAAGCCGACATAATGCCGCTTCAGGCGCTTGGCCACGACGGCCGTCGTGCCTGAACCCATGAAGGGATCGACGACGAGGTCGCCGGGCCGGCTCGAGGCCTCCAGGATGCGCTGCACGAGCTTCTCGGGCTTCTGATACGGATGCGGCGTATTCTCCGGCATCGACCAGAAGGGCACGCAGAGGTCGGTCCAGATATTCGACGGGTGCGTCATGCGGTAGCGCTCGCCGTCGTGCTCCACCCAGTCCTTGGGTTTGCCATTCTCCCGATAGGGCGCCAGGACCGGCTTCTTCCACTTCACGAGGTTGAAGGTGTAGCCCTCGCCCTTCGTCGCAAACCAGACGTCTTCCATATTCTGCTTCCAGTTCCGCTTGGCCCCGCGGCCCTTCTCGCGCCGCCAGGTGATCCGGTTTCGGACCCTAAAATAGCGTTCCAGGTGGGATTGGATCGCGCCCGAAAATGTCCAGTCGCAACAGACGTAGATCGAGCCGCCGGGCTTGAGGACCCGCGCGCACTCGGAGATCCAGGCCGCGTGCCAGGTCGGATCTGCATCATACGGGGGATCGGCGAAGATGAGATCGGCCTCGGGGCAGCGTCGCAGGCCGTCGAGTGCGTCGCCCCAATAGACCTGATCCCGCGCGATCGTGGAGGGCAGCGCCGGGACCGGGCGGTGCCGATCGACCTCGCTGAGGAAAAGCGTCCGGTTCCGAGGAGCGGGCACTACAGATTCTCCACGTTGAGCGAGCCCTGCCGCCGACGGCGGACATTCGCTCGGATCATCTCCTTTACCTCGATCGGATTCTCGATGCCGAGGAGTTCAAGTCGCGGCTCGGTCTGGTCGTGCGGCGCATAGACCGTGATGATGCCGACGTTGAAGATCCGCTGGAGGAGGTTCTGACGGACGGAGACGTCGTCGACGCGGAACAGCTCAATTTCGTTGATCTCCCGGGAGAGGATACCGGTTTCCTTGAAAAGCCGGTAGTTCGTAAGCCGGTACCGCGTCGACAGCTTTTCGACCATGAAGGTCCACAGGAGCAAGAGAACCGGGAGGACGGCCAATGCGACGAAGATCCACAGCGCAAAGGGCTTCTTCTGAAGATCGGGGGGGATCCGGAACCACAGATAAACGAGCGCCGGCATGGAGATGAACCAGAGGAGCCACCAATGTCCCTGAGATTTTCCGGAGAAGCGGCCCTTCCAGAGTTCCTCCTCGGGGTCCTGAGCGGCGGGGTGGGGCGGCTCCATCGGGTGGGCCGCCGGGGTCTGGGCGGCCGCGATCGGCGCACCGCACCTGTTGCAAAAGGCGCTGCCTGGGGGCACTGCAGCGCCGCACTTAGTGCAGGACATATTCCTTCCGTAGACTGTAGAGGGAAACTCGCCGTTCGACGACAGTATAGCCGATCCCCGGACCTTGCGGCACCTGGATGGTGCCCTGGGGCGTCACCGTCACCGGCGGATCGACGAGGTCCTCCGCGTAGTATCGGTCGCTGGCGGAGATGTCGCCAGGCAGCGTGAAATTCGGCAGCGTGGCCAGCGCGATGTTGTGCGCGCGGCCCACGCCGGTTTCGAGGAGGCCGCCGCACCAGACCGGGAAGCGCCAGGCCCTCGCAAGATTGTGGATCATCTTCGCGGAGTAAGGCCCACCGACCCGCGCCTGTTTGATGTTGACGACCCTGCAGGCCCCCAGTTCGAAGGCCCGCCGTGCGTCGTCATAGGAGCGGATCGATTCATCGAGGCAGACGGGCGTCCGGAGCTGCGCCTGCAGCTTGGCATGATCGACATAGTCGTCCCAGGCCAGCGGCTGCTCGATCATCATCAGATTGAAGTCGTCCAGGCGTTTCAGGTGTTCGACGTCGCCCAGGGAGTAGGCCGAATTCGCGTCCGCCATGAGGGGAACGGCCGGGAACTGGCGGCGGACTTCCGCGATCACGTCGACGTCCCAGCGCGGTTTGATCTTGAGTTTGATCCGCTGATAGCCCTTGGACACCGCGTTCTCGACCTGCGCCAGGAGGGCCGGGACGGACTCCTCTATTCCCAGGCTCACCCCAGTGGGGATTTCCCTGCGATCGCCCCCCAAGACCTGGTGCACGGGCTTGTTCTGAGCCCGGGCGAAGAGATCAAGCACCGCCATCTCGATCCCCGCCTTCGCCATGTTGTGGCCACGGACGAACGAGAAGAGCTCTGAAATGGGACCCGGCCCGGAAAAGTCCTTGTCCCGGAGTTTGGGTCCCAGGAAATCCCTGATGATGTGCCACGCCGTCTGCGAGGTCTCGGGACTGTAGAAAGGGGCGGCGGGGGCGGGCACCTCCCCCCAGCCGCTCACACCGCCGGAATCCGCGCGGACGATCAGCATTTCCCGGTCGGTATAGCGCGCCACACTGGTCACAAATGGCCGGACGAGCGGAAGTTTCAGATGGAAAAGCTCGATCCGCTCGATCTTCATCGGACTCGGTATCCCTTCTCAAGCAGGTAGAAGCTGCGGCGGCGACCAACTTCCGGGATTCCGACGAAACCGTGGGCCACGTAGCCCTTCCTGAACGCCGCGAGAAAGGCCCGGCGGGTCGCCTCCCTCCAGCGCTGCGCGAGAGCCAGGTCGTCCTTCTTGAGAGCGTCAATGTCATCGGGGATCTCGATCGATATCCGCTTCTGCCGGTTCCTCACCTCGACGTCCACGGGCTCGCGCCAGCCGGCCTCGGTCCGGCGCGTCCTTAGCGCGGGAAAACAGCTCTCAAGGTCGTGATTCCTCCTCTTTCCGGCGATGCTGTCCCGCACCCGTTTCGAGGCAATCCACCACTCGGTGGTGAAGCGGTCGCTTTCCATCCCTTCGTTGAACCTGCTCCCCGACGTCGGATAGAGGTTCACCAGGTACTCACGGATGACGCAACCGAGCTTCTCGATGTTCAGGTAGGCATTTCGGCTCTGGAGCGGATCAAAGGTCCAAACGACGAGGTCCAAGCCCTGCTGGAGCACGTACTCCCGCTGCTTCAGTTTCATCGCGTAGCCAATCCCCGAGTCCTGCCGGCCGGGAAGCACGCCCAGCATACGGGAGTAGTGGTACGCCTTGCCGTCCCGGTAGGCAGGCATGCCGAAGCAAAAGGCGGCCATGACCTTTCCGTCAAAGCCCCCGAACACATGGCCTCCGTGCTTCTGCATGACCACGAGCTCGTTGAGCGGGATGATCTCGCGCTCGGGGAAGTGCCAGACGGTCCGCTGCAGACGTTCGGCCTCGAGATACTCGTCCGCCTTGGCCAGTTTCCGGATCTCCATCGAGGGGTCGATTATATCGCGTCCGCCGGGCGATAGAAGCGTTGCATAGCCCTCGGTCCGGTCGCAAGTCCTTCGACATGCGCTCCACTTTCAGTAGAATCGGCCCGTGCGCGAGCGCGTCAAAATCATCGTGAATCCCGTCTCCGGGAAAGGGAAGGCTCT
Source organism: Planctomycetota bacterium (assembly GCA_035309205.1). Classification (GTDB taxonomy): domain Bacteria; phylum Planctomycetota; class MHYJ01; order MHYJ01; family JACPRB01; genus JACQFK01. Next base: position 11,426 of record DATGFI010000552.1, read on the forward strand.
CCGGCGGGCGGAGGACGTCGCCAAGGCGCTTCGCTCGCTGGGATGTGAGGTCGACCTGCAAGAGACCCGGCAGGGCGGCGATGCGCGGCGCCTGGCAGGGGAGTCCCGGGGGTATTCCGCCGTCGCGGCCACGGGGGGAGACGGAACCGTCAACGAGGTTCTCAACGGGCTCC
>DATGFI010000553.1:0-2930 GCA_035309205.1 Planctomycetota bacterium
TTCTCGGACCAAGTCGAAGATCGATCGGTACAGCACCGTGTAGCCCATCTTGATGGCCTGGTAGCCCAAAGCCTCCGAGAGAAACGTCTTGCCGACGCCCGGGGGTCCGAGGAAGAGCACATCCCTGGAATCCCGAATGAACTGGCAGGTCGCCAGGTCATAGATCTGCTTCCTCTTGATCGAAGGGTTGAAGTCCCAACTGAAATCCTCCAGCGTCTTCACCGCCTGTCGAAAGGACGCCATCTTCACCCGCCTTCGGATCATCCGATCCTTCCGGATGTTGAGCTCGTCCTGGAGCACGAGCTCGAAGAACTCCTCGTGGCTGAGGCTGTTCCCCCGGGCTTCGTGGAGCCGAAGGTCGAGCGTCTGGGCTGCGCCGGAGAGCCTGAGCTTCCGGAGGGTCGTCGCCATCTGGTCCTTCATGATTCCTCCTTCTTGAAGTTCACCTTGATGAATTCCTGGTAGTCGGCCATCTTCCGGATGAGCGGATGCTCCTCCATGAACACGAAGTTCTCCTGCCGGATCGGCTGGGAGAGGAGCTGTCGGAGCATTTTGAGCCGGTAGGCGCCGTGCGAGACGGCGAGTTCGCACGCCGTCTCCATCTGGACTGTGGAATGGCGTGTGGTGAGGCTGAGGAGTCCGTTCAGGATCCGGACGCCCTGGATACCGCGCTCCTCCATCACCGCCTTGGCCCAGAGCGCGGTCTTCGGGCCGATCCGTGTTGCCCGGCCCAGGAGATACTCGGCTCCTTTCTCCACTCGGGAGATCTTCTCGGACGCAATATGCGCGCTCTGGGTGCTGAAGCGGCCTGGCTCGACGCGGACGTGCGTCGCAATGGGCACGAAGCGATGGTCGAACACTCGGACCATCCTCGTGTCGTACCGCACCCAGACTTCGTGTCGGTAGTACTCGGGAGGGACGGAGTAGTAAGCGCGATCGACCTCGACATGGCCATCGGTATGGACTTTCCGATGTCCTTCCTGAAAGTACGGGAACCGATCGGTCGGCAGCGGCTGGAGCGCCGGTCGCTCGACTTCCTCGAATTGTTTCTTCACCTGCTTCTTGATCGTGCCGTGGATCCGGAGGTCCGCGATGGTCGCTTCCCAGATACAGAGCCCCTCGTTGTGGTCCAGGAGGCTCTTGAACTCTTTTGCTCGAAGCCCGTTGTCTTGGGCGTAGCCCACCCCGCTTTCGATTTTGCCCTTGTGGCGCGGGGTGTAGGACTTCGTCGGCAGAAAAACCGTGCCGTAGTGGCGAGCGAAGTCCTCGATCTTCGGATTGAGCTCAGGATCAAACCAGTCGGCCTTCGTGACCGCGGCGCGTAGATTGTCGAGGACGATGGTCTTCGTTACCCCACCAAACGCCCAGAAGGCGTTTTCGAGACACCGGATGAAGTTCTCGGTCGTCTGCTTCCACACCCCTTCGCTGTAGGCCTTCCGCGAGTGCGACAGCACGATCCGGAAGAGCCACGGGCGCTTGCGCTTCCCGTTCGGCATCCTGACCCAGGCGCCTTTGCCGAAATCAACCTGGCATTCTTCCGCCGGGCCGCATTCCATCCTTCGGAACGGGAGGGGTGTCGTGGACCCGAGCTTCCGGACGTATCGCTTGACGCTCTGGTAGCTGCCCTCGAACTTCCGCTCGGCTACGAGGTCCTGGTAGATCCTCTGGGCCGACAGATCCAGCTCCAGCTTCGCCACGATCACGTCGTGGAGGGCTTCGCACTTGCTCTTGGGCCCCGAAGAGCCGGCGGTCGGGTTCGTGGCCGGTTTTGAAATCTCGGGAAGGGCTGGAAATGCCCCAGGAGGGCTCAGATCGGCTGATTTGCCGGGGGTCAGGTTTGGCCGGTTTTGAGATTCGGCGGTAAGCCGGAGGACGTAGTTCCTGACGGTTTCTCGGTGGATCCCCAGCTCCCGGGCGATCCTGCGATAAGATCATCCCTGGCTTCGAAGTCCTTCAATCGTATGTACTTGCACCATCTTGAGCCGGTTCGCCATCGTCCCTCCCTTTGCAGGGCAGGGAGTCTAGGCGATCTCCTCGCTTCAAAATGGCCGGAATTGACTCGATCGGAGGTGGCCGGATTTACGTGACCGCTAACATCATTTTACGCCCCCCTAGAAGACTCGTCTTGCCCTCTTCGTAGATATAGCAGTGTGATTAACTCCTCTTAGCGGGAACACTCTCTATCGCTCTTCCGGGAAGATGGCGAGTACCCGCTCTGATTCCACTTCATGGAGTTTACCGCCCACCGGTGTCCGGTTGCACACTCTCCCCCGGAGCGCGCCCCCTGCGCTGGCCGGGCCGGCTGGCTGGCGGGGCAGGGAGGCAGGAAGACGCAGCCCGGCGCCCGAATCCCTCATCCGATGATCATCTTCATGTAGAATACTGACACCTTGCTGAGTCCCACCTCAGCGATTCGGGTTTCTGTCTCGGAACTGGATTCGTTCTATGGGATTCTTTGATCGTTTGTTCGGACTGCGCGGCGAAGAATACTCTGTGGACCCCACCTATCGGGGCCTTCGCCAGCAAGCATTGACCTTGGATCCGACAACTGTAGGAATCTCCGAGACAGCAGGCCGGCCGGTTTTTGGATTCCTCATGGATATGGGGTATCAGAAAGCGGTGGCTACGCTCGTAGTCATTGCCGATGGCACGGTGAGCCTGTACTTCAGTAACGGGGGGGGCATGATCGGCCTGGGGGAAGACGAGCCGGTTCGGAAGTCGGCGGGTGAACTGCTTGCAGGCGTCGGGCACTTTCTCCCACATTGCTTGCCCGCGACGGATTTTCCTCTACCGAAGAAGGGAAATGCTCGCTTCCTTTTACTTTCCTTCGGCGGGGTTCGAACAGCTGAAGCTGGAGAGTCTGATTTGGGAAACGCTCGGCTACCATTGTCTCCGCTGTTCCTAAAGTCACATGAAGTCATCCATTTCAT
>DATGFI010000554.1:0-3661 GCA_035309205.1 Planctomycetota bacterium
AGCCGTCGACGTCGAGCGATTCCCAGCCTGCGCTCTGGGTCCGAACGAGGGCCACCATGTCGCGGTACCTCGCCTGCTGTCGGCGAAGGCGCTCCAGGACCGAGGCGGCCAGAGTCATCGCAGCTCCCTCGCCAGCGCCTGCAGCGCGATCTCCCAGTAATCGCGCACGCGGCCACTGGGGGATCTCTCCCGGCCTTCGTCGAGAAGCGCCTTTGCGCTCGCGTAGTCGCGACGCGCTTCTTCGAGACGCTCGAGGCGAACCAGCGTCCGGGCGCGGCCGATCAGGCCCCAGAGCCGGTCGTCCAAGACCGAGCTCTTCTGCACCGCCTCCCCGTAGGAGCGGTCGGCCGCCGGATAGTCGCCGAGATGAAAGTACAGGTCGCCCTCGACGAAGGCCGCCTCATTCAGGAGATCCTGATAGGGGGCGCGGTCCGGGTCAGACAGGCGGGCCGCCAGGGCGCCCAGTGTCCGCAACCGCTCCAGACCCGCCTTCCACCGCCGCTCGTCAATGGCTGCCTTCACGAGGAGCCATGCCGCTTCCACCGATCCGGGCGTGGGTGCCGGACCCTCCGCGTAGCGATCGAGGTACTCCTCCAGTCCCGTCCGCGCAAGAGCCGGCCGGTGGAGCTGGAGGAGGCAGCGCGCCCGGCCGAGCAGCGCCTGGGCCCAGTCGTCCTTCTCGGGAGATGTCGCCACCTCCCGACCCTTCAGCACCCGTTCGTAGGTCAGGAGTGCAGCGTCCCACGAGTCCGACGCCGCCTGGATCGCGGCCTTTTCCAGAAGCGCCGCTCCGGCGAAGGAACCCGTAGGCCCGGTCTTGGATAGGTACTCCTCGAAACCCGCGATCGCCCCCTCCGGATCCCCGGCGTTCTTCAGGCTGACCGCGCGGTGGAATAGACCGGCCGTATTGGCCGCCGGCCGGAAGTCATAGTACTCGCGGTACAGCCTCGCCGCGTGACGATGAAGGCCGCCCTCCCCAAAAGCGTCGGCCGCCGCTCGAACGGCGCGTTCCCGGTCCTCCGCTTCGGCCCGCTCAGACCTGCCCGTGGCGAGAAACCGCTCTCCCGCCTCCGTAAATCGGCGGGCGCGGAGCAGAACCGCCGCATGCTCGAATCCCAGGCGCACCGACAGCGGGGTCAGGCGGACCAGCTCCTCGTAGACTCCCGCCGTCGCCAGCAGCCGATCCGGATTGGACTCGCGTTCGGTCGCGGAACGGAGGGACGAAAGCATCCAGGCCGGATCGAAGCCCGCGTTGTCGAGGATGCGGGGCCGTCGGATTGCAGAAAGGCCCTTTCGAAGCTCTTCGAGTCCCGCTGCAGGCTTCGACTTCAGCAGCCAGGCCCCCAGCGTCATTTCGGCGAAGGGGGCCGCTGGGGATTCTGATGCCTCCAGGCGCTTGCACAGCTCGACGCCTTCGGGATTCTCGGCTTTGAGGAAGAGTTCCGCCTGATGGACCTGCGCCATTCCTCGAAGGAGAGGGTCCTGGATCAGACGCTCCGCCTCATCGAAGGAGGCCAGCGCCTCCATGTTGCGCCCCAGTCGGGCCAAGGTCCGGCCGCGCTCCAGCTGAAGCAGGCCCCGGTCGGGGGGATGCCTGGTTTCGCTCAATTCTGTGGTCAACTGGGCGGCCAGCTCGTCGTCTCGACCGGCTTCCCGGAGAAGCCGCGCCTTGACGCGAAGCGCGGGCAAGCGGTGGTCGACCGGCAGGACGCGCAGAGCGTCCGAAACCCGGGTCGAGGCCTCATCGAGCAGGGGGACGCGGGATTCCGGCTCTTCAGCGGCGCGGCGGATCAGGGCGCGGGCAAGATCCAGGGAGATGTCGGTGCTTCGGCTTTCCGAATAGAGCGTGCCGAAGCGTTCAACCGCCTCGCGGACCAGGCCGTATTCCTCCATCTGCGCGGCGACCTCGCGTCGAAGCTCCAGATACTCGGCCGTGCGCGGAGCCTTCATCAGGATTGACCAGGCCCGCGACAGCTCCTTGGATCCGGGGTAGGTGCCTGCCCGTCCCCGGGCCAGGGTGGCCCGGGCCAGAAGCAGGTTGGCCTCGATGCGCAGCGGGCTTCGAGGATTGTGGGAGAGAAAGGAGACCAGGCGGACTTCTGCCGCGGTGGCATCGCCTGTTTCCACTTCACGGCGTAGGGCGTCGATTTCCTGCCGCTGGGCGTCTGAAGCAAAGGCCCCGAAGCGGACGACCTTGGGGATGAAGAAGAGAGAAATGATCGCGCCGATTGCGATCCCCCACGGCCACTCGCGGGCCGCGCGGGCCACCCACGTGCTCACTCCCATTCCCCTCTCTCCGTCTGTCGACGCCGGAACTGCGCTAGGTCTGCTTCTGAGCCGCCTCGTCTTCCTTCCTCAGGATTTCCACCACTTCGCGAAGCCGCCGGTGGCGGTGAAGGAGTTCGATCTTCTTGAGCCGGTCGAACACGTTTTCGGGATACAGTCGATGCCCGGACGGGGTCCGCTCCTCCTCGATGATGAGTCCCATCATGGTGTAGTTGTGGATGGTCTGGCGCGACAGGCCGCTGTACTTCATGACCTCGCCGATCTTATAGAGTTTCTTCGGGGCCATCGACTGGATTCCTCCTTCGAAGCGGGGAGTCGCCCGTTTCGATGTAAATTATAAACTATAAAGGGATTGGGAGCAAGGGGCACGACAATTCCAGGGCGGCCCGCCGGCCGGGTCGACTATAATCTTCGGCGAGTCCGAGGGTCCGGCCATGATCATCCTCCTCCTCGCCTGCGGCATCGTCCTCGCACCTACCCAGGAGGGCGAAGTCGACCGGATCCTGGTCCGCTTCCAGCAGCGCCGCGAGAAAGTGCGGACCGAAATCGAATACCGCCGACTCCTGGCCGACTCCCGGACCGAGCTGGAGACATTCCTCAAGGAGAATCCCGGGCACAAGGATGCTTCCCGGGCCGCCTACCAGATTGCCGAAACCTACCTGTCGGCGCAGGAGATCGACAAGGGCCTGGAACGGCTCCAGGCTTACCTGAAGGATTACCCTTCGGGCCAGGACGCCGCCGCCGCCCGCTTCGCCATGGCGGAGATCTACCTGGAGAAGGAAAAGGACGCGGAGGCCCGCGCCCAGTTTGAGGAGTTCACCCGGCTTCACCCGAATGACGAACGGATCGTCTATGCCCGCCTCTACACGGCCGTTACCTACCAGAACGAAGGAAAGTACGATCAGGCGGCCGAGATCCTCCGAAATGCCCGGCAGGACTACCGGGGCCGGAAGGAGTCCTGGGGCGCAATGATGCAGCTCGCCGTCGTCCTCCACGTCCAGGAGAAGAATGCCGAGGCGAAGAAGACCCTGGAGGAAATCATCAAGGAATGCCCGGACCGCGAACCCGTCGAAATCGCCCGCCGCCACCTGGCTGAATACCTGAAAGTCGGGCAGGACGCCCCCATTTTTGCGGACAAGGACATCGAAGGCCGGGACACGTCGGTCGATAAGCTTCGGGGCAAGGTGGTGGTGATCTATTTCTTCGATCCGGCGGCTCAGGCCGCATACCCGGAAGCGATCTTCCTCCGCCGCGCCCGGGAAGAAGCCGCCAAGGCCGGCAGAGGGGAAGATCTGCAGATAATCGGCGTCTCCATCGGCAGCGACCGGAAGGAGATCCCGATGTACAAGGTCCAGGCCAAGGCGGACTGGATCCT
>DATGFI010000555.1:0-11029 GCA_035309205.1 Planctomycetota bacterium
ATCATGGGCAGTCCAAGCCACTCCAGCCTGCGCTGGATCGCATAGGCCGTCTGGTTGTGGAGCAACCAGTGATACCACTTCTCTTTCTGGAAGACGACCTTTCCGGAGAAGAAAGTCGAGCGCGGGAACTCCCTGGAAACCTGTGCGCAGAGTTTCTCGGCCTCGTCCACGGCATCGGTGCCGATCGCGACCCGCGTGGTCGCCGCCATCCCCATTCGATTGGCCAATGCCACGTAGGCCGCCAGGGACCTGAGCGTTTCCTCCTGAAGGTGATCGACCTCCTCGCTGCCTTTGAAGTTGGCCGAATCGACGACGCCCACGGACATGAACACGATCTGCGGGTAGTCCTTGGGAAACATCCTCCAGATCGTCAGGACCGAGTGGACGCCCAATCCGTTGTAACCGCCGACGAGGAGCACCGCCGTCCTGGCGGCCGGATCGAGGTTCTTGGGATTCTCGGACAAGGCGCTGGCGCTTTCCATCTCGGCCGGGGCGAGCTTGTCGGGGGTGATCAGGCCCAGCCTGCGCCGGACGCCCTGATAGTAGTTCCGGATGACGAAGCACAGCCCGATGAGCGCCGAGGTGATCAGCACCGTCTCCCAACCGCCGATCATGAGCTTCTCGGTCACCTGAAGGACCAGGATCGAGGCGCACAGCGCCAGAGCGATTCCATGGATGAGCAGGCGGCGCCCCCAATTGGAGTGCTTGGCGCGGTCCTGGATCCAGAACCGGCACATCCCCAGATTCGACAGGGAGAAGGTGACGAAGACGTTGATGGAGTACATGGTCACCAGCCTGCCGGTATCGCCTCGCGTCATGAAGAGGGTCGCCATCGAAGCGGCCCCGATGATCATGATCCCGTAGTGCATGGTCAGGCGTTCCGACAGCGCGGCAAAGCGATGGGGGAGCCACGAATCGGTGGCCATGTTGGCCATGACGCGCGGACCGTCGAGAAACCCCGTCTGCGCGGCGATGCACAGGAGGGCCGCCTCCGCGATCAGGACCAGCACCACGAACCAGGTCCCAAAGCCCATTCGTTCGGCAAGGACGGCATTGAGGGTCTTGCCTTCTTCCGGCACCACTTTGAGCAAAGAGTACGCCAGAAGCAAGCCGCCGGCCGTGATCGCCAGCGATAAGGCCATGTAGACCATGGTTCGTTGCGCCGTGGCGACCTTCGGCTCCCGCATGATCTGGACGCCGTTGGAAACGGCCTCGATGCCCGTATAGGTGCCGGCCCCCTGGGCGTACGCCTTGCCGAAGATCTTGAACAAGCCCAGAAAACCGAGAGTCGCCATTCCCGAATGCAGGTCCGATTTGACGGCGCTGGCGATCGCCGGAATGTTGCCCGCGTGGACGAAGAAGGCGCTCACCAGGAGCACGATGTGGCTCACGACGAAGAAGAGGAAGATCGGGACCAGGACATTCACGGACTCCTTGACGCCCCGGAGATTCATGACGATCAGGACGATGATGGCCAGCGCTTCGAGCCAGAGCTTTGGCCAGTGCCAGCCGATGGGGATGAAACTGAAGATCTGATCCGCTCCCGAAGCGATCGACACCGTGATCGTCAGGACATAGTCCACCAGAAGCGCGCAGCCCGAGATGATTCCGAAAGCCGGTCCCAGCAGCTTGGTCGCGACCACGTAGCCGCCGCCGCCGGAAGGGAAGTGCTCGATGATGCCGCTGTACGACCACGAAATGACCAGGACGGTGATCACCATGGCCAGGAACATGAAGATCACAAGTTCGGTGTGTCCGGTGAGCGCACGGAAGGCTTCATCCGGGCCATACGCGGAGGAACTCAGTCCGTCGGCGCCCAGCCCCACCCAGGCAAGGAAGGCGACGAGTGAAACCTTATGGAAAAGGTCCGGGTCGTGGATGTCCCGCCGCTCTCCGATGAGCAGCTTCTTGAGCGTGTGTGACATGGTGTCCGCCTTCTCCCTCCCTGGATCCGGGACATGCGGGGCTGACGGCCACCGCCAGGGTCCGAGTACGAGCAAAGGGTGACTCGAGCAGTCGCCCTTCCATTCGCCGACGGAGTTAGCTGACGGGCTGGGCCATGGAAGTGGCCTGGACCACGCTTGCGCGCCGTCCTGCGCCCCATCCCCGGTACGGCCGGGAAAGTTTGGGTCCTCCGTGTCGCGGCCCCAGGAGAGCCGTAACTTGGGCTGCACGGGCAGTGTACCAGGAAAGCCCCCAGAGACAAGAAAAACCACCATCGCCTTGCAATTTGCATGAACGTTTCGGGTTTCGACCTGCAAGCCCAGGAGTTTCTAAGTCCTTGGGTACGAGAGCCTTTATTGTCGCTCGGGCGACGCCCTTCGATGGGGAATCCGAGGGAGACTGAAGGACGAGGAGCCTGCGCCGACTCGGCTCCTGAGCCCGGTGTCACAGGGACTCGGACCGCCATAGCCCGGGAAGAATCCCGAGCCCAGTGCCGGGGGCGCCGACGAAAGAGGAGGGTGCCGTCTTGGCCCAGCCAGTCCGGGCCTCCGCCATTCCCCCAACTTCTTGGGGGCCTTGCAATTTGAGAGATGCCATTTCGATGATCGTTCAAATCCCAGCCTCCCCTCGCCAGCACAGGAAAGCCTCCATTGGCATGGCTCTTGCGTTACGAGAGCACGGTCTGGTTTTACGAGGAATCGAAACGCCGGACCCGCGACTGTGAAGAGAACGTGTGAAAGTGCGCGGCGTCGAGGCGCTCTTTGCGGCAAAGTTCCCCGGGGGGGGGGCGGCCGACGAAGCCGCCCAGGCAGGTCCTCCGTGCCTCCGGCGAACGAACGAGGAATCGGGTGAACCTATGAGCGATGTGCTGTACGTCGGCATGATGGCGGGCGCCTTTCTCATTTGCGCCTGGTTTGTCCGACTCCTCAAGAGGGACTGAGAGATGTTCGAACTCATCGTCGGCATCGTGGCGGTCGGATTGCTTCTTTACCTCCTGGCGGCGATGTTCAAGCCGGAATGGTTCTAGGCCAGACCCGGCAGCGTTGCCCGGCCAAAGGGAGAACACATGAACATGTATGGTTGGGTCGAGCTGGCGCTCTTCAGCGTCCTCCTCCTCATTCTGACCAAGCCCGTGGGGCTGTACCTGGTGAGGGTTCTCGACGCTGAGGGAAAGACGATCCTGGATCCGGTGCTCAAACCCGTCGAACGTCTGATGTACCGGCTCTTCAGGGTGGATTCGAAAAAGGAGCAGGATTGGCAGCAATACTCCCTCAGCCTGCTGATCTTCAGCTTCGTCTCCTGCCTGTTTACGTACGTCCTTCTGCGGCTGCAGGGCTCCCTGCCGCTGAATCCGCAGAACATGGGAGCGGTCGACCCCCATCTGGCGTTCAACACGGCGATCAGCTTCACCACGAACACCGACTGGCAGAGCTACGGCGGCGAGTCCACGATGTCCTACCTTTCCCAGATGGTGGCGCTGGTGATCCACAACTTCGTGTCCGCGGCGGTGGGAATCAGCGTCGGAGCGGCGCTGGTCCGGGGACTCGCGCGCCACTCCGCCTCGACGATCGGGAACTTCTGGGTCGACATCGTTCGCATCGTTTTCTATGTCCTCGTTCCGATCTGCCTGGTCTACGCGGTCTTCCTGGTGTCCCAGGGGACGATCCAGAACTTCAAACCCTACGACACCGCGCAGCTCAAGGACCCCTTTACGGTCCAGGTTCCGAAGAAGGACAAGGACGGGAACGACGTCAAGGACGCCAGAGGCAACCCGGTCCTGGAGGACCAGAAGATCGACACGCAGTCGATCGCGCAGGGGCCGATGGCCTCCCAGGTCGCCATCAAGATGCTGGGAACCAACGGAGGCGGCTTCGTCAATGCGAACGCCGCCCACCCCTACGAGAACCCGACCGCCCTGTCCAATTTTGTCCAGATGCTCTCGATTTTTGTCCTGGGCGCAGGCTTGGTCTACTACTTCGGGGTGAGCGTCAAGAACACGAATCACGGCTGGGCGGTCTGGGTCGTCATGTATCTGCTCTTTCTGGCCGGCGTCCTTCTGGCCTGGAACTCGGAAGCCGCGGGCAATCCGCGCCTGGCAGCGCTGGGGGTGGATGCGGCGGGGGGGAACATGGAGGGCAAGGAGGTCCGGTTCGGGATCTTCGAATCCGCGCTCTTTGCCACGATCACGACCGACGCGAGCTGCGGCGCGGTCAACGGCATGCACGATTCGTTCACCCCTCTGGGGGGCCTGGTTGCGCTCATCAACATGCATCTGGGGGAAATCATCTACGGCGGAGTCGGGGCCGGACTCTACGGAATGATCATCTTCATCATCGTGGCGGTATTCCTCTTCGGCCTCATGGCCGGACGGACTCCCGAGTATCTGGGAAAGAAGATCGAAGCCTACGAGGTGAAGGTGAGCGCGCTGGCCATTCTGGTCGTCCCGATCTGCGTCATGGCCTTCACCGCCTGGGCCTCGGTCGCGGCCTGGGGCAGCGCCGGGCTGAACAACAGCGGTCCCCACGGGCTGAGCGAGATCCTCTATGCCTTTTCGTCGGCGGGCGCCAACAACGGCAGCGGCTTCGCGGGTCTGACGACGAACGCTCCGCTCTACAACACGACCCTCGCCTGGACGATGATGTTCGGTCGCTTCCTCATCATCATTCCCGCACTGGCTCTGGCCGGGAGCCTGGCCGCGAAGAAGGTCGCCCCGTTCAGCGCGGGAACGTTCCCGGTCAGCGGAGGGACCTTCGTCGTCATCCTGACCGGGACCATCCTGATCGTCGGCGCGCTGACGTTCTTTCCGGTCTGGGCGCTGGGACCGATTGTCGAGCACTTCCAGATGATCCGGTCGACCAAATTGTACTGACGGGGCCACATCCATGACCGCCAAGAATCGTTCGATTCTCACCTCGGAGATCCTGATCCCGGCCATCGGGGACTCGTTCAAGAAGCTCAACCCGATGGTGCTGGCCAGGAATCCGGTCATGTTCGTGACGGGGGTTGGCGCCGTGGTGACCACGGCGGCGATCTTCTTCAGGTCGCCGGCGGAGCCGGCGGGATTCATCGTTCAGATCGCCGTCTGGCTCTGGTTTACGGTGCTGTTCGCCAATTTCGCCGAGGCGGTGGCGGAAGGTCGCGGCAAGGCACAGGCGAAATCCCTCCGCAAGAGCCGCAAACAGACTCTCGCCCACCGGCTGGATCCTGAGGGAAAGCTCCTCGAGGTGCCAGCGGAGGATCTTCGAAAAGGGGACGTCGTCGTCGTAAATGCCGGCGAGATGGTCCCCGCCGACGGTGAGATCCAGGAGGGAGCCGCGACCGTCGACGAGAGCGCGATCACCGGAGAGTCGGCCCCGGTCATCCGGGAGGCCGGCGGCGACCGCAGCGGCGTGACCGGCGGGACCACCGTGCTCACCGACCATCTTCGCATCCGGGTGACGATCAATCCGGGGGAAAGCTTCCTTGATCGCATGATCAAGCTGGTCGAAGGGGCGGAGCGGCAGAAGACTCCGAACGAGATCTCCCTCAACATCCTGCTGGCGGCACTGACCTTCATCTTCCTCGGAGTGATCATCGCGCTCAAGTTCTTCGGCATCTACTCGGGTCTGTCGATCTCGGTGACCGTCCTGGTAGCGCTGCTCGTCTGTCTGATTCCGACGACCATTGGGGGCCTGCTCTCGGCGATCGGCATCGCCGGGATGGATCGGCTGCTCCAGACCAACGTCCTCTCCATGAGCGGCCGCGCGGTCGAGGCGGCGGGCGACGTCAATGTGCTGCTCCTGGACAAGACCGGGACCATCACGATGGGGAACCGTCAGGCGGTCGAGTTCCTTCCCGCCCAAGGGGTGACCTCTGACGTCCTGGCTGACGCCGCGCAGCTGTCCTCACTCGCGGACGAGACTCCGGAAGGCCGCAGCGTGGTCGTTCTGGCGAAGAACAAGTATGGGATCCGCGGACGCAACCTGGCGGATTTCGGCCCGGCCGCGTTCCACAAGTTCACGGCCCAGACCCGGATGAGCGGCGTCGACATCAACGGACGGTCGATCCGTAAGGGAGCCGCCGAAGCCGTCCGGCTCTTCGTCGGAGGAACGCTCCCCCCGGACGTCAACGCGCGGGTCGAAAGCATCAGCCGCAGCGGAGGAACGCCGCTCGTGGTCGCGGAAACCGCGCGGGTGCTGGGGGTCATCCATCTCAAGGACATCGTGAAGGAGGGTCTCCGCGACCGCTTCGCACGGTTCCGGGCGATGGGGATCCGGACGTTCATGATCACCGGGGACAACAAGGTGACGGCGGGTGCCATTGCTCGGGAAGCGGGCGTCGACGATTTCCTGGCGGAGGCGAAGCCGGAGGACAAGCTCGCTCTCATCCGGAAGGAGCAGGCGGGCGGCCAGCTCGTGGCCATGACGAGGGACGGCACCAATGACGCCCCCGCGCTCGCCCAGGCGGACGTCGGCGTCGCCATGAACACCGGCACCCAGGCGGCAAAAGAGGCGGGAAACATGGTGGATCTCGATTCGAATCCCACGAAGCTCGTCGAGGTGGTCGAGATCGGGAAGCAGATGCTGATGACGCGAGGAGCTCTGACCACGTTCAGCGTCGCCAACGACGTGGCCAAGTATTTCGCCATCATTCCGGCGATGCTGCTGGCCGTGTTCCCGGAAATCTCGCCTTTGAACATCATGCGGCTCTCGTCGCCGCAGAGCGCGATCCTCTCGGCAGTGATCTTCAACGCGCTCATCATCATTGCCCTGATTCCGCTCGCGCTGCGTGGAGTGAAATTCCGCCCCATGGCGGCGGTGGACCTGGTCCGCCGGAACATTCTGATCTACGGACTGGGAGGGGTCGTCATCCCGTTCCCGGGGATCAAGCTGATCGACCTGATTGTCAGTGCGCTTCATCTGGCTTAGCAAAGGAAGGGTGGTTCCCATGAGGTACCTCGGCAAGGAGCTGGTGAGCTCCCTGATCGCGACACTGGTCCTGGCGCTGATCCTGGGCGGGGTCTACCCGGCGCTGGTCTGGGCGGGGGCGAACCTGCTGTTTCCCCGGCGCAGCTCCGGCTCCCTCGTGGTCGAAGGCGGCAAGACGCTGGGATCGGACCTGATCGGCCAGAATTTCACGAGCCCGCGATACTTCAGCGGTCGGCCGTCGGCCGCAGGAAACGGCTACGATGCGGCGAATTCCGGCGGATCGAACCTAGGGCCGCTGTCGCAGAAGCTCATCGACGGGGTGAAGGAGCGGGTGGCAGAGTATCGCAAGCAGAACGGACTTGCGGAGGATGCCCGGGTCCCCGCGGACGCCGTGCTCGCGTCGGGGAGCGGCTTGGACCCGCATATCAGCATCCAGAACGCGGCGTTGCAGGTCCCGCGGGTCGCGAAGGCCCGTGGGATGAGGGAGGAGACGGTCCGGCATTTCGTGGAGCAGCATTCCCAGGGGCGCGACCTGGGCGTCCTGGGCGAGCCGAGGGTCCACGTGCTGCTTCTGAACCTGGCGCTGGATCAGTATCCGGGGGGCACGCCCTGAGCTCATCTCCGGAGGAATGGAGAGGACATGCTGAAGAACGAGATGAAGAACATGGAGCTGGATTCGCTGGACCCGTCGCTCCCCGTGGCGGTGATCCTGGTGGGAGGAGAGAACGAACTCGGTCCGGTGTCCCTCCAGCTGTTCGGCAACGCCTACGTCTCCGACTTCCGGCAGATTCTGTTCGTTTCGGTCGGCGTGCTGGACTACGCCGTGCTCGACGCCGGGGTTGATCCCAGTCGCGGATTCGAGGGAACGGAGGAGGCCGGCCGCCTGAGGGAGAAAACCCGGCGGCGCCTCGATTCCTATCTGGCGGCGGCCCATCAGCTGGGCATGAAGGCCGACGCCCGGATCTCCATCGCCACCGACCCGGTCGACGAGATTGACACCATTGCGAACGGGATCATCGAAAGGTATCCCAAGTCGGTCTTCTTCATCAGCAAGATGGTGTTCCGGAAAAAGCGCTGGTTCCATCGCTTCCTCCATGGGGGAACGAGCGACGCGCTCCGGGTTCGGCTGGAGAAGAAGGGGATGCTCGTCAAGATGCTTCCCCTGGTACTGTCGAACTGAGCGATCCTCTTGTGATAACCTGGGAGGAATGGCCATCCGGACTCCACCGGCCCCCGTGCGGGGATGAGCGCCCCGGAAAGCAAAGCCCGATCCGAAGACTTCCTTGAGCTCGTCGAGCGAGCCAAGCGGGGGAGGGTCAAAGTCTATCTCGGCTTCGCCGCGGGCGTGGGCAAGACCTATCGGATGCTCGAGGAAGCCCACGCGCTCAAAAAGCGCGGGGTCGACATCGTCGTCGGATTCGTCGAGACCCACGGGCGCAAGGAAACCGAGGTCCTGACGGCGGGACTGGACGTCGTTCCTCGGAAGAAGGTCGAGTACCGGGGCATCGAGGTCGAGGAAATGGACCTGGACGCCGTGCTTGCGCGGCGTCCGCAGGTCGTCGTCGTCGACGAAGTCGCCCACACGAACCTGCCGGGGATGAAGAACCGGAAGCGGTACCTCGACGTCCTGGATCTGGCGCAGGCGGGCATCAACGTGATCTGCGCCTTCAACATCCAGCACCTGGAGAGCCTCAACGACATCGTCCACAAGGCGACCGGCGTCATGGTCCGGGAGACGGTGCCCGACAGCTTCCTGAAGGCCGCGGATCAGGTCGTCACGCTCGACCTGGCGGTCGAAGATCTCCTCGAGCGGCTCCGCACGGGGAAAATCTACGCGCAGGAGAAGGTGACCAAGGCGCTGGAGGAGTTTTTCCGGACGGAAAACCTGTCGAGCTTGCGCGAATTGGCCCTTCGCGAGGTGGCCGAGAGCGTGGATCGGGGGTCCGCGGCGGGCAGCTCGGAGGAGACCAAACGGCAGTCGCGGGCGTCGGCAGGGCGGGTGATGGTCTGCCTGTCCTCGCGGGGCCCCCGGGCGGCGGCGCTCCTGCGGCGGGGCTCCCGGCTTGCGGGCCGCCTGAATACGGACTGGTACGCCGCCTACGTCGAGACGCCGGGCGACTCGCCGGAACGGATCGACGCGGAAACGCAGAGGCACCTCTTGGACAATCTGGATCGGGCACGGGAGCTGGGGGCGGAGGTCGTGAAACTGAAGTCGGACGACCCGCTGACCATTCTCCTGGACTTCGCGCGTTCCCACCGCGTGCGCCACATCATCATCGGCCGGTCCAACGAGGCGGGATGGAAGATCCTCCTCGGCCGCTCGTTCATGAACCGGTTCCTTCGGGAAAGCGGCGAGTTCGACGTGACCGTCGCGTCGCTCGATGACGATGAGAAGTCGGCATGAGCCTCCGGACGAAGCTCGTCCTGACGCAGACGCCGCTCCTGGTCGCGATCCTGGGGATGGGCATCCACTCCCTCACGACGATCTCCGAGCTGGGGCGGCGGTCCGAAAGAATCCTGAGCGAGAACTATCGCAGCGTCGTGGCGACCCAGCGGATGAAAGAGTCCGTGGAGCGGTTGGACAGCGCGGCGATGTTCCTCTTCAGCGGCCGGACGGCGGAGGCCGCCGCGATGGTCGCCGCCCATCGACCCAGATTCGAGGCCGAGCTCAAGGTTCAGGAGGGGAACATCACCGAACCTGGCGAGCGCGAGGCGACCCAACGGCTTCGTCACCTGTGGGAGCGCTACACGGAAAAGTTTCGGGCGTTTGAAGCGCTCGGGAATCCCGAGGCCCAGAAAGCCGCGTACTTTGCCGAGCTCCATTCGGCCTTCACGGCCGTCAAGGAGGCGGCGGATGAAATCCTGACGCTGAACCAGGATGCCATGGTGATGAAGAGCGATCACGCTCGGGGAGCCGCGGAACGTCTGACCCGGACGACGGTGACGGGATTCGTCCTGGCGCTCGCGGCCGGCCTCTTCCTGTCCGCCGCCTTCACCTACCGGGCGCTCCGACCGCTCTCCTCGCTCATCCAGGCCGCCCGCCGGATCGGGGAAGGCGACCTGGAGATCCGGGTCCGAGCGGAGGGCGAGGATGAGATCTCGCAGCTGGCGCGGGAGTTCAATACCATGGCGGAGCGCCTGAACGAGTACCGCAAGAGCTCGCTCGGCGACCTCCTGCGGACCCAGCACCAGATGCAGGCGGCGCTCGACAGCATCCCCGATCCGCTGCTCATCACGGCCCCGGGCGGCGAAGTGCTGACGGTAAACAGCACGGCCCGGGAGCTGCTCGAGATCGACGTGGGGGAGGAGGCGGCGGACCTGTGGAAGTTCGTCCCGCCGGCGGTCCAGGAGGTCGTCCGGCGGGTGGGCGGTCACGTCATGGCGGGTAAAGGAGCCTACGTTCCCCGGGGCTTCGAGGAGTCGGTCCGACTCTCGCTTCCTTCGGGCGACCGCTTCTTCCTGCCCCGGGCCACTCCCGTCTACGGGAAGGCCAAGCAGGTGATCGCGGCCGCCATCATCCTCCAGGACATCACGCGCCTCCGGCGCTTCGACGAACTCCGCAACGACAGCGTCGCGACCGTGGCCCATGAGTTCCGGACTCCGCTCACGTCGCTCCAGATGGCGATCCATCTCTGCGTCAGCCAGAAGGTGGGTCCTTTGACGGAGAAGCAGGCCGACCTGCTCGAGGCGGCCCGGGAGGACTGCGCGCGGCTCCAGTCCCTCGTGGAGGATCTGCTGGATCTTTCCCGCATCCAGACGGGCAAGGTGGAGATGAAGCGTCGGCCGGTGGCCGTCCAGGATCTCCTCGAGCCGCAGATCTCCGCCCATCGCAGCGAGGCGGCCTCGCGGGGGGTGCAGCTCGCGGTGGAGCCCCTGGCCGGAGAGGTCTCGGTGCTGGCCGATCCGGTTCGACTGTCCCTCGTCCTGTCCAACCTGATCTCCAACGCCATCCGCCACACCGGGGAGGGAGGGCGGGTCGTGGTCCGGACCCTGTCGTTGAACGGCCAGGTGCGGATCGAGGTGAGCGACACGGGCGAGGGCATCGCCCCGGAATTCCGCGAACGAATTTTTGAGAAGTTCTACCAGGTTCCCGGCGCGAAGGTGGGGGGCAGCGGACTGGGGCTCACGATCGCCAAGGAGGTCGTGCTCGCCCATGACGGACAGATCGGGGTCGAGAG